>CALWWF010000180.1 GCA_944385165.1 uncultured Oscillospiraceae bacterium | reverse complement strand
CAGCCGGAGGGCGTCCTCCCACTCAAACTGGGGCTGGAAGGGAGTTTTTACATAGTAGGCCCGCACCTGGCAGCCGCAGCCCTTGGCCGCCCACAAAAGGAAGGCCGAGTCCGTCCCGCCGGAGAAGGCCACCGCGGCCTTTGGCACGGAGCGAAAAAATTCGTCCAGAGTCATAGAGGAAAAAACTCCTTTCCACAGAAAAAGACGCCTGTTCTTTCTCCAACGTCCCAAACGGGAGGGAGAAAAAGCAGGCGCCTTCTTAGCACCGGTTTCTCAAAAATCTTATAGGAAAACCCGCCGCATCTGAACAGGCGGCAGAGGTCAGACGGGGGAAGAGGCGCGGCTTCGGCCGGGCGGTCCGGCTTCGTACCGGAATTGAGGGCCCCGTCTGTGACTTTATTAGTTTACCATCTGGAGTGGGCTCCAAGTCAAGAGAAAAATGAAAAAATTTTGATTTTTATTTCAGGAGCCTGCGGGCCCACTTCTCCTTCCAGGGCACATAGGGGGGATAGCGCAGAGGAAGGTCCAGCCGCACGGGGGTTTTCAGGATGCCCTTCTCGTGGCTGAAGGTAAGGAAACTCTGTCTGCCGTGGTAGGCCCCCATGCCGCTGTCTCCCACTCCGCCGAAGGGCAGGCGGGAGAAGGCCAGGTGGAGGACCGTGTCGTTGACGCAGCCGCCCCCGAAGGAGAGCTCCGTCAGCACCCGGCGCTCTGTCTCCCGGCTCTGGGTGAAGAGGTAGAGGGCCAGGGGCTTGGGGCGGCTGCGGATAAAGGAGACGGCCTCCTCCACCGAGTCCGCGGTGAGGATGGGCAGGATGGGCCCGAAGATCTCCTCCTGCATCACCGGGTCCTCCGCCGTCACCCCGTCCAGCACTGTGGGGGCGATGCGCAGATGCACGGGGTCGCACTCGCCCCCCAGGACCAGCTTCTCCCGGTCCAGCAGCCCCATCAGGCGGTCGAAGTGCTTCTGGTTGACGATCTTTCCATAGCCGGGATTTTCCAGGGGGCGCTCCCCGTACATGCGGGTGATCTCCCGGGAGACTGCGGCGAGAAACGCCTCCTTCCGGCTGGGGTGGATCAAGATATAGTCGGGGGCCACGCAGGTCTGGCCGCAGTTGAGAAACTTTCCAAATATGATGCGCCGGGCGGCCGCGTCCACGTCGGCGGTCTGGTCCACGATGCAGGGGCTCTTGCCCCCCAGCTCCAGGGTCACAGGGGTCAGGTGGGCCGCCGCCTTGGCCATCACCTCCCGGCCCACCGCCACGCTGCCGGTGAAGAAGATGTAGTCGAAGGGCTGCTCCAGCAGGGCCTGGTTCTCCTGCCGCCCGCGCTCCACCACGGCTACATACTCCCTGGGGAAGGCCTCTCGCAAAAGGGCGGACAGGGCGGCGGAGGTGTTGGGGGAGTAAGCGGAGGGTTTTACCACCGCGCAGTTCCCCGCGGCCAGCGCCCCGATGAGAGGCTCCAGGGTGAGAAGGACGGGGTAGTTCCAGGGGGAGAGGATCAGGACCACGCCGTATGGCTCCTGTAACGTAAAACACTGTCCGGGAAACTGGGCCAAAGCGGGCCGGACCCGGCGCTTCCGGCTCCAGCTCTTCACATGCCGGCGCACATAGCGCAGCTCAGACAGGGTCAGGCCCACCTCACACAGATAGCTCTCGGTGGAGGATTTGCCCAAATCGGCCTGAAGGGCCCGGTACAGGTCCTCTTCGTGGGAGAGGATGGCCCGCTCCAGGCGGTCCAGAGCCTGGATGCGGGAGTGCACCGGGAGGGTGTTCCCCTGGGCGAAATAGGCCCGCTGGCCCTCCAGCACGGCTCGGATAGTTTCTTCAGACGGCATGGCAAACCCTTCCTAACTTCATTGGGATAGCACTATCTTGCCCCAAAACGGAAAAAAGGTCAAGGAAAACCCGCCCCGAGTTTCTCGAGGCGGGCCGGAGCGTTATACGTCCTCTCTGGGCTTGGCGCTCATCTCCCAGAAGTGAAGCTCGTGAAGGGAGCAGGCCCGGAAGATCTCCAGGCATTTTTGCCGGCGTTCCGGGGTCAGGTCCTGACAGACCCGGTCGGTGAAGCGGCTCCAATTCTCACAGGCGGCTTCATACTCCGGGCTGGCGTAGTCCCGCACCAGGGGCCAGAAGAGGGAGTCCCGCAGGCCGGGAGCCTGCTGGAGCAGGCGCTGGAAGATCCAGCCGTAGCTGAGCATACAGGGGAGGCATGCCATCATGCACTCGGGGGTGCCCTCCCCGTCCCGGGCGGCCTGGATCATGCAGTCGGCATAGGCCCGGTTTTCCGGGCGGAGGGGGAGGTGCTGGATCTCCCCGTCGGACAGACCGAAGTACCGGAGGTACTCCAGGCGGGTGGCCCCCTCCCCCTCGTTAACGAAGGAGAGCAGGGAGTAGTAGCTGCGGATGGCGTCCATGTCCTCCGCCTTGGTCATGCCCCAGGCGAACACCTTGGCGTACTCCCGGAGATAGAGGCTGTCGTCCACGATGTAGCCCTTCAGGCACGCCGGGTCCAACGTCCCGCCCGCCATGCCCTGGAGGAATTCCGACTTCAGGCAGGCCTGCCAGATGGGAAGACTGTCTTGCACAAGAGTTTGAGTAAATGACATATTAAACACCTGCTTTCACGGTCCGGCGCAGCCGGGAGATGGGGAGGAGGGAGACGATCACGATGGTGGCCAGCCCCTCGGTCCCGTGGCCAGAGAGGTTGGCCAGGATGCTGTAGGCCCAGGGGCCGTAGCCGTCCCAGGCGTACTGGGCGAAAAAGACGGCTCCCGCCATGATGTGGCTGGTGACGCTGAGGACCACGGCCAGGGTGACGCCCGCCGTGATTTTCCACCGGCGGTCCGTGCCGAACATGCCCGCGTAGCCCAGGGCGGAGAAGCAGATCAGCTGCTCCACAAAGGGCTGGGCCCAGTGGACCGGCTGCCACTCCGGCAGCAGGAGCATAGCCAGAATTCCGGTGACCCAGCCGGAACAGAACGCCACCTGGGGGCGCTCTATCAGGGAGAGCAGCAGGATGGGGATCATGGCCCCCAGACTGATGTGGCTCCCGTTGGGGAGGGTAATGAGGAAGCAGCGCAGCACCAGGGTGGCGGCGGACATCAGTCCGGCCAGACAGATGTCCCGGGCGGTGAGATGAATCCCCCGGCACAGCCAGATGGTGGTCCCCAGGACCGCCACGGTAAAGACGCCGGCGATCAGCTCAGTCACGGGCGAACTCCCCTTTCAGGTCAAAGAGGTGGTCCAGCGGGCCGCTGCCCGCGCCCAGGTCCAGCATGGCCGCCAGAGCCCCGGACAGATAGGCCTTGGCCCGCTCCACCGACGTGTCCAGGTCATGGCCTTTTGCTAAGTTGGAGGCGATGGCGGAGGAGAGGGTGCACCCGGTGCCGTGGGTGTTGGGGTTGTCAATACGGCGGCCCCGGAACCATTTGCAGGTCCCGTCCCGCCACAGCAGGTCGTTGGCGTCGTTTAAGTCGTGGCCCCCTTTGCAGAGGACCGCGCAGCCATAGGCCTCCCCGATGGCCTGGGCGGCCTTCTCCATGTCGGAGGGACAGGAGATGGTCAGGCCGGAGAGGACCTCCGCCTCGGGGATGTTGGGGGTGAGAACGGTGGCCAGGGGGAGAAGGCGGCGCTTCAAGGCCTCTACCGCGTCCTCTGAAATAAGGCGGGAGCCGCTGGTGGCCACCATCACCGGGTCCACCACGATGTTTCGGGCCTGATACTGCGTCAGCTTGTCCGCGATGACCTCTATGAGCCCGGTGGAGGAGACCATCCCGGTCTTCACCGCGTCGGGGAAGATGTCGGTGAAGATGCAGTCCAGCTGGCTGGACAGAAACTCCGGGGTGGACTCGAGGATGCCGTAGACGCCGGTGGTGTTCTGGGCCGTCAGAGCGGTGACCGCGCTCATGGCGTACACGCCGTTGGCGGTCATGGTTTTGATGTCGGCCTGGATCCCGGCGCCTCCGCTGGAGTCGCTTCCAGCGATCGTCAATGCTGTTTTCATAAGCGGATGCTCCTTTCTGAATGTAAAACGCATTGAAGTTTTGTAGCGCGACAGCAGGTGGTGCCCCCAAGCCGCCGCCCCTACTTTTCTTGAAAGAAAAGTAGGCAAAAGAACTTTGTGCGAAACTGCGTTTCGCCTCTGTCCCTCCAGAAGCCTTCCCCCTCCCACCGTTCATTTGAGCCGCAATTGAGCCCCACCCGCACAAAGGCGCTCTCGAAAAGGGGAGTGCACACGTTGCGATTACCATCCAATGAGCGGCAGCGAAAGACGAGGAGAGGCCAATCAGCTGAGCTACCCGCGCCTTTGCGATCACTGCCCAGATTGCCTAATTGGCGGCTCCCGTAAATGGGGTCCAGGGGGCCGTGAATATGGGCACGCAGTGCCCATCTGAACGGCTCCTTGGCGGCTCTTTGGTGACTTTCTGCCCGGGCAGAAAGTCACTCGCCA
Organism: uncultured Oscillospiraceae bacterium; assembly: GCA_944385165.1. Taxonomy (GTDB): domain Bacteria; phylum Bacillota; class Clostridia; order Oscillospirales; family Oscillospiraceae; genus Lawsonibacter. The sequence continues at coordinate 6,346 of CALWWF010000180.1, read as the reverse complement.
CCGGGGCGGCGAAACTTCTCCGCAAAACCTATCCCAACTTCGCCAGAAAATCCAAATCGTCCAGCCTGGGCAGATACCAGTCACAGACCTCCCGTAACGCCTCCTGATCCCCTTCCGCCGAGGGGTCATATACCCCGGCCACCAGAAACCCCGCCTCCTTGGCGGTGCGGGCGGCGTGGAGGGCATCCTCAAAGACGAGGGTGCGCTCCGGGGCGGAGCCCAGGCTGCGGGCGGCGGCAAAGTAAATGTCCGGCTTGCTTTTGGAGCCGTACTGGAGGGAGCTGAAGGCAAAGAGAAAGTGCTTCCACAGCCCCAGGCGGACCATGGCGTCCCGGGCCTGGAAGGCCTCGCTGGCGGTGGCGATGCCGCAGGGGACCTCCAGGGCGGACAGCCGCTCCAGCAGCACATCCGCCCCCGGCTTCATGGGGACCTTGTCCCGGTACTCCCCGGTGACCAGGCCGTTCACCCCGTCCATCACTTGCTCCGGGGTGCAGGGGAGGGAGAACCGGGCCACCATGTACTCAGAGGCCTCCCGGCGGCCCATCTCCTTGATGTCCTCCGCCAGATCTTCCGGCGGGTTTCCGCCAAACTGCCGGACCAGGGCCTTGGGGGCCTCGTTCCAGATGTACATGGAGTCGGTCAAGGTGCCGTCCAGGTCGAAGATCGCGCCCTCCAGCTTCATTGGGAGATCATCTCCTCTGTCTTTTTCCGGAGGGTACGGGCGGCCTGGCGGATGTCCGCCTGGGCGTAGAGGGCGGAGACCACCGCGATGCCGCAGATGCCGCTGCCCGCCAGGCTCAGGACATTGCGCTCCCCGATGCCCCCAATGGCCACCACCGGGATGTCCACGGCTTCACAGATGGCTTTCAGGGTGTCATAGCTCACCGCGTCGGCGTCGTCCTTGGTGCCGGTGGGGAATACCGCTCCCACCCCCAGGTAGTCGGCCCCCGCCGCCTGGGCCTTCCGGGCCTGCTCCACCGTCTGGGCGGAGACCCCCAGGATCTTGTCCGGGCCGACCTTTTTTCGCACCTGGCCAGCCTCCATGTCGTGCTGGCCCACGTGGACTCCGTCGGCGTTCACCGCCACCGCCAGGTCCACGTCATCGTTGATGAGGAAGGGGACCCCATACCGGCGGCACAGGGCCTGGATCTCCAGAGCCTCGGCCCGAAAAGTGGCCTTATCCAGATGCTTCTCCCGCAGCTGGAGCATGGTGACGCCCCCCTCCAGGGACTCCTCCACCGCCTGAGCCAGGGTCCGGCCATTCAGCCAGGAGCGGTCGGTGACGGCGTAGAGCAGAAGATCCTTCTTATCGCACCTCATACTTGGCCCCCTTGTCCAGCGCGGCCCCGTCCATGTGGAAGATGGCGTCGATGATCCGGTTGCGGTAGGTGGAGTTGCCGTCGGTGGGCAGCATGTTGCTCCAGCCGATCTCTCCCGCCAGGCCCATGGAGGCCACGGCGGCGGCGGCCGCCTCCAGGGGATGCTCCGGGTTGGCCACTACATAAGCGGTGGTGAGGCCGGAGAGCTGGCAGCCGGTGCCGGTGATTTTTCCCATCTCCGGCCGGCCGTTGCGGATGACATAGCAGGTTTTCCCGTCGGTCACCAGGTCGATGGCCCCAGTAATGGCCACCACGACGCCAAACCGGGCGGCCACCGCCTTGGCAAAGGCCACGGACGAATCCAGATTCTCCTCCGTCACCGCGTCGGCCACATCCGCGTCCACACCCTTCGTGGTGCCGGAGCCGGCGGCCAGGGTCTTGATCTCGGAGATGTTGCCCCGGACCACCGTGAACTTGACCTCCTCCAGGAGCTTGAGAGCGGTCTGGGTGCGCAGGGTGCTGGCCCCCGCCCCCACCGGGTCCAGCAGCACCGGGTGGCCCAGTGCATTGGCCTTCTTCCCGGCGGCGAACATGGAGGGGATAGTGTTCTGGTTCAGGGTGCCAATGTTGATGTTCAGCCCCCCGCAGATGGAGGTGATGTCCTCCACGTCCTGGATGTCGTCGGACATGATGGGGCTGCCCCCGCAGGCCAAAAGCACGTTGGCCACGTCGTTGACGGTGACGTAATTTGTGATGTTGTGGACCAGGGGAGTGGTTTTGCGTACGTTGTCCAGATAGATGCCCAGCATATTGTGTGATCCTCCTTGATGTAAAAAATACCGCGGGCCTGCCATCCTGAGGAAAGACAGTTCCACGGTATGAAACCAGCATGATAATCTCCCTACGTTGGCATTACCCAAATCAGGTCACAGGTCGAAGCGCACAGCTTCCTCTCAGCCCGTTTGCGAGCTCCCTTGTTGTTTTGATGGCCGCAGCCTGCGGCTAGATGCATTATAGCGCATCATGGATGAATTTGCAAGTGCGCTTTCTTTGCGCGGGGGAATTTCGCCGCCCCGGCGGCGAGTGACTTTCCCAACGATGGGAAAGTCACCAATGGCCCAGGCCACCCTCTCTTGGCCCTTCGGGCCAATTCACCTTGAGGATCGCCGGGGGACGGCTCAGGATGAGCGCTTCGCGCTCATATTCGCCTACCCTACCCCCTCTGGCCCTGTGGGCCATCTCCCCCTGACAGGGGGAGTCGTCCCCCGGACCCCCTTTACGGGGGACGCGGACCTGTGAGTTGGCAGAAAATTTCCGGCGCGCAAAATCTGAGTGGCTGGTCTAAATTCCCGCCGGGCCACTGGGCCCTTCGTCGTCGCAAAGTCCGCTCGACTCCGTTTCCGCCTGGCGGCGAAAACTGCGTCCGCTCCCTTGCTCCTCCTCTCCAACGCAAACCCACTTCGTTGGGCTTTGCATTGGGGCCGCCTTCGGCGGCTGTGGGGTTCAAAAATTGCGCTCGGTGCGGTTCAACTCCTGCGCCTGGCTTTACCGAGCCAACGTTCCCGGTACAAATCTTGGCACCCGTCCAATGAAAGGTGGTCTTGCGGCCTGTAGGGGAGGGGCTGAAGGCGAATTGCCCCGCAGGGGTAAAAGAGACCACCTCGGGGTGTGCCCCTCCCGCACTATGTGCCGCCTTGTGGGGGACTTGGTTCCGAAGAACAGGAAAGCAGTTTAAGCACAGAGAGGCGAAACGCAGTTTCGCACAAAGTTTCTGTGCCTACTTTCTTTTCAAAGAAAGTAGGTCAGCGGAGGACGGCGCCCAGGTCTTTCTCCAGGGTCTCCAGAATCGCTTTCACGTCCGCGTCCGCCTCTTCGGCGGTGAGGCTGCGGTCGTCAGCGCGGAGGGTGAGGCTGAAGGCTACCGACTTCTTGCCCTCGGGGATGTTGGCCCCACGGTAGATGTCGAAGAGCTCCACCTCTTTCAACAGGCCCTTGGCCCCCTTGCGGATGCAGGCCTCCAGCGCGCCCACGGTGACCGCCTCGTCGCATACCACGGCGATGTCCCGGGCCACGGCGGGGAACTTGGGCAGGGGGACGTACTGGGGGTCGGCCCCCTTATTGGCGAACAGGGCGGGGAAGGAGAGCTCGGCGCAGTAGAGCTCCGCGTCCACGTCGTAGTTCTGAGCCACCAGGGGGTGGATCTGGCCGAACACGCCCACATCCTGGCCGTTCACCAGCACCCGGGCGCAGCGGCCGGGGTGGTAGGAGGGGTTGTCCTTCACCGCCTCAAAGGCCACGTCCTCCGCCCGGATGGAGGCGAGCAGGTCCTCCACGGCTCCCTTCAGGGTGAAGAAGTCCACGCCGTCCCCGTAAGCGCCCAGAGAGAGCACCTTGGGCTCGTCAGCCATGCCGTCGGGCCGCTCGAAGTACACCCGTCCCAGCTCATAGAGCCGGGCGGCCTTGTTGCGGAAGTGGTAGTTCCGGGCCAGGATCTCCAGCATGGAGGGGAGCACCGTGGTGCGCATGATGGAGGTGTCCTCCCCCAGGGGGTTCATGATTTTCATGGACTTCCGGCGGGGGTCGTCCTCCGGCCAGCGGATCTTGTCATAGTAGGTGGGGGAGATGAAGGAGTAGGTGATGATCTCATCATAGCCCAGGGACCGGCAGACCTGGCCCAGGGTGCGCTCCACCTCCTGCTCGGGGGAGTAGCCGCCCCGGGTGGTCTCTCCCCGCATGAGGGTGGTGGGGATGTTGTTGTAGCCGTGGAAGCGGGCCACCTCTTCCGCCAGGTCGGCCATGCCCTCCACGTCGGAACGCCAGGAGGGGACGGTGACGGAGTCCCCTTCCACCTGGAAGTCCAGTTTCTTGAGGATGCGCACCATTTCGTCCTCGGCGATGTCGGTGCCCAGCAGGGCGTTGATCTTCTCCGGCTCCAGCTTCAGCACCCGGGGCTGGGGCACATAGTTGAGGATGTCGATGACCCCGTCCAGCACTTCACCGGCCCCCAGCAGCTCCACCAGCTCGCAGGCCCGGTTGACGGCGGGGAGGGTGTTCAGGGGATCAAGCCCCTTCTCATACTTGGCGCTGGCCTCGGTGCGCATACCAAGGGCCAGGGCGGTGCGGCGGATGGTGGTGCCGTCGAAGTTGGCGGACTCGAACACCACGTCGGTGGTGTCCCCCACGATCTCGCTGTTCAGACCGCCCATGATGCCGGCCAGGCCCACCGCCCGGTGCTCGTCAGCGATGACCAGCATGTTGGAGGTGAGCTTCCGCACGTTGCCATCCAGGGTGGTGAGCTCCTCTCCGTCCTGGGCCCGGCGGACGATGATGTGGCCGCCCTTTACATACCGGTAGTCAAAGGCGTGCATAGGCTGGCCGTACTCCAGCATCACATAGTTGGTGATGTCCACGATGTTGTTGATGGGCCGCACCCCCATGGCCCGCAGCCGCTCCCGCATCCACTTGGGGGAGGGGCCGATCTTCACATTGCGCACCATCCGGGCGGTGTACCGGGGGCACAGGTCGCTGGCGGGGGTCTCCACATCCAGAAGCTCCACCAGGCTGCCCTCGCCGCCGCCTTTCACCACCGGCTGGTGGAGGTTCAAAGGCTGATCGAAGGTGGCCGCCGCCTCCCGGGCCAGACCGATGACGGAGAGGCAGTCGGGGCGGTTGGGGGTGATCTCAAACTCCACCACATGGTCGTCGGCACCGATGACGGGCTTGATGTCGTCGCCGGGCTGTACGCCCTCCTCATGGAGCACAAAAATACCGTCAGGGATGCAGTGGGGGAACTCCGCCTGCTGGGCATGGAGGTCCTCCAGGGTACAGATGATATTAGACTTGGTGTTGTAGGCCACCAGGTCACCCTCATGGATGTTGGAGCAGACGGTGTCCGGTACGGCGGTGGAGCCGCCCAGATCCAGGCAGGTGTGGTAGCTTCCGTCGGGCTGAGGAGCACACTCCAGCACCTTGGCGCAAACCACAGGACCGAACACCTTGTCCCCGGCCTTGATGTCCGCGGGGATGGAGGGCTTCTTTGGGTCCAGGGGCTTATAGTCGTTCAGAAGGGCGGCGGGGGTGATGACGGCGTAGGGGAAGTCCCGGGTGTCCAGGTTCAGTTCGCTGAGCGAGCACAGCATGCCGTTGGATACCTCGCCCCGGAGCTTGCCCTTCTCGATCTTCTTGCCCCCGGGGAGGGTGGACTTGTGCAGGGCCACGGGGACCACGTCCCCCTGGTGGAGGTTCCAGGCACCGGTGACGATCTGGACGGGCTCCTCCTTGCCCACGTCCAGCTGGCAGATCCACATGTGGTCGGAATTGGGGTGGCGGACCATGCTCACGATCTTGCCCACCACCACGTTGGAGATCTCTGCCCCCAGATCGTGGGTGACCTCCACCTTGGAGCCGGACAGAGTCATGGCCTCGGCAAATTCTTTGTCATTGGCGTCCACAGAGACGAACTCCCGGAGCCAGTTGCGAGATAAATTCATATCGAAAAACTCCTTTTATCATTTAGAGTGGAGAGTGGAGATGTGGAATTCGCCGAAGGCGAATGATTTTAAATCGTCCGGCTTCGCCGGACACAATATCTTCACTCTTCACTCTCCTATCTTCACTCTGGATCAAAACTGCTCCAGGAACCGCACGTCGTTCTCGAAAATAAGCCGCAGGTCGGCGATCTTGAAGCGCCGCATGGCGGTGCGCTCCAGGCCGATGCCGAAGGCCCAGCCGGAGTAGACCTCCGGGTCGATGCCGGCCATCTTCAGCACCTTGGGGTGGATCATGCCGGCGCCCAGCATCTCGATCCAGCCCTCACCCTTACAGGTGGGGCAGCCCACGCCGCCGCACTTGTGGCACTGTACGTCCATCTCGCAGGAGGGCTCGGTGAAGGGGAAGTGGTGGGGACGGAAGCGGGTTTTCGTGCCCTTGCCGTAGAGCTGCTCCACCACCGTGTTCAGGGTGCCCTTCAGGTCGGCCATGGTGACCCCCTTGTCGATGACCATGCCCTCCACCTGGTGGAACATGGG
>CALWWF010000179.1 GCA_944385165.1 uncultured Oscillospiraceae bacterium | reverse complement strand
TGGACGCGGTGATCATGGCCCTGGGCACCTCCCCCAACCCCATGAGCACCAAGGGCACCGAGGGCCTGGAGAAGACCCGCAAGGGCTGCGTAGCCGCCGACGAGGAGGGCAAGACCAGCCTGGAGGGTGTGTTTGCCGGGGGCGATGCCGCCACCGGCGCAGCCACCGTTATCCTGGCCATGGGGGCGGGCAAGTCCGCCGCCAAGTCCATCGACGCGTACATCAAGAGCAAAAACTGACGTTACGTTGTGCTGATAAAGCAGAACAGCATGGAAATGCCGTTCAAGCCAGCAAAAAGAAAGCTACCCCCACGGGTGGCTTTCTTTTTGCATTTCCCGATTGTGGGATGTGGGCAGTTTAGGCCTTGTTTTGTCCCTTTGGTGCATGATGTAAAAAATATAAGGGAGAATATGGTTATCTTTAAAAATTAGGAGGGATCATGCAATGACCAATCAAGTCATTACCCCCGAGCAAATCGCCGCTTTCGGCCGGACGCTTCAAGAAGCGGAGCGCAGTTCAGGCACCATTGAGAAATATCTGAGGGACGTGAGGAACTTTCCCGCCTTTTTGGAGGGGGAGAGTGCCAGCCGGGAGCGGGCAGCCGCCTGGCGGGATGGACTGCTGGAACAGGGGTACGCGCCTGTCACCATCAATTCAATGGTGGGGGCGGTCAATGCGTTTTTCCGTATGATGGGCTGGGAGGCGTGCCGGATCAAGGCCCTGCGGATACAGCGCAAGCTGTTCCGGGAGGACCGGCGGGAGCTGACCCGGGAGGAGTACGAGCGCTTGCTGCTGGCCGCCCAGGGACGGGTCGGGAGCGTCTGGCTCTGCTGCTGGAGACCATCTGCGGGACTGGGATTCGAGTCAGTGAGGTGAAATATATCACCGTGGAAGCAGCCTGCGCCGGGCAGGCCAAGATCGCGCTGAAGGGGAAGCTGCGCACCATTTTGCTGCCGGGGAAGCTGTGCCGCAAGCTGAAAAAATACGCCAGACAGCAAAAAACCACTTCCGGAGAGATTTTTCTCACCAAAAGTGGCAAAAGTTTGTCCCGGCGGCAGATCTGGGCCGAGATGAAAAGCCTGTGCAGGCGGGCCGGGGTCGCCCCCAGCAAGGTGTTTCCCCATAACCTGCGGCACCTGTTTGCCCGCACATTTTATCGGGTGTGCCGGGATATGGTGAAATTGGCCGACGTGTTGGGACACAGCTCCATCGAGACGACCCGCATCTATCTGATTTCTACCGGGGCAGAGCACGCCGGCGTGTTGGCGCGGATGCATCTGATCTTATAAAGCCTGAGTACAAAATAAGTGTTTCATGATTTCCTGGGCTGTTTTGGATAAATAATTTCCTGATATATCCGAAAAATAGCAATAATATCCACCCAATAGGAACAAAAAGAGCGTAAAAATCCTGGCCGCATGAATTTTTTCTTTCACGCGGTCTGATTTTTACGCCTAAAATTTTTAGGACGCCTTGAAAAATGTTCCAGTCCGTGCTACAATGCTTCTAGTTTTATGTAGAGAATTGGCGCATTTTCGGCGAGAAAAACAAAACACTTATTTTGCCTATAGCCTATAGCAAGAAGGAGACGGTAGTCTTGGAGACGCTGCAAGCTTGCAGAAAGCCCGCTTCCCCCACGCCGGGAGGAAAAAGCGTGCGCTGGGAGGTATCTGGCGTCCGGCGGGCAGGACCGCCCGGCGGCGGATGCTGAAAGGGAGGCTGCCCCGGGCAGTCACTGTGCTGGCCGCGGCCCTGGCCCTGGTGGGATTGGGGCTGATGCTCTATCCGGAGGCCTCCAATCTCTTCCACGTCTGGCGTTTCCGGGAGGAGATCCGGGAATATGACCGGCATGTGGGGGTGGATTCCCAGGCGCTTTTTGCCCAGGCAGAGGCCTATAACCAGGCGCTGGCCCAGCGGGAGGAGCAGTTTGCCACCACTCAGGAGGAGTGGGAGTACGTCTCCACCCTTCTTGACCCCCTGGGCAGCGGGATGATGGGCTATCTGGAGATCCCCAAGATCGACGTATCCCTGCCTATCTACCCGGGCACCGAGGACAGCGCACTTCAGGACGGGGCGGGGTGGTGGTTTGGCTCCAGCCTACCCACGGGCGGGCCGGGCACCCACTGTATCCTCACGGCCCACACCGGCCTGGTCAGCGCAAAGCTGTTTACGGACCTGGATCAGATGGAGATTGGCGATACCTTCACCCTCTTCATCCTGGACCGGGTGCTCACCTATCAGGTGGACCAGATCCTGGTCACCGAGCCGGAGGAGACCGCCCCCCTGCGGATCGTAGAGGGGGAGGACTATGTAACGCTGTACACCTGCACGCCCTACGGGGTGAACACCCACCGCCTGCTGGTGCGGGGCAGCCGGATCGAGACGCCGGAGACGCCCGCCGCCGGCGTTCCCCTCTGGCGGGAGGCCGCCCCCCTCTTGGGAGCGGTTTTACTCCTGGCGCTGGCGGTTCTTCTGGTGCTGGCGGTCCGCTCCAGGCGGCCGCCGGGGAGGGGCAAGACAACGGAATCAAAGAGGACTTCAATTCGAGGTGAACGTTCAAATGATCGGAACGAGAAAAAAACGGGGGCTTCTCCGTGTGCTGTGCACCCTGCTGTGCCTTCTGCTGCTGTCCACCCAGGCTCTGGCGGCGGGGAGCGGCTCGCTGACCGTCCACTACGACCATAACGGCGTGGCATTTCAGATCTACCGGGCCGCGGTGTCCGACGGGGCGGGGGGCTACACTCTGACCGGGGACTTTGCGGATTACCCGGTCACCCTCCCCGGCGAGGGCGGGAGCAACAGCGCCTGGCGGGCGGCGGCCAGCACCCTGGCCGGTTATGTGGCCAGCCAGGACCCCGAACCCACGGCCACCGGCGTGACCTCCGGCGGGCGGGTGACCTTCTCCGGCCTGGAGACGGGGCTGTACCTGGTGATCGGGGCGCGCTCCACCAGCGGGAACACGGTCTATACGCCCATTCCGGTGCTGGTGTATGTGGACGGCTCCGTGGAGGTCTATGGGAAGGCGGACAGCGACACGGAGCCGGACGACCCCGGCCCTGATGACCCCGATGACCCCGGCCCTGACGACCCCGGCGGCGGAGACAGCGACACCGTCACCCTGCGGGTGCGGAAGGAGTGGGACGGCGGGAACCCCACGGACAGCGTCACCATCCAGCTGGTGCGGGACGGGGAGAACGACCGGCAGGTCACCCTGAACGGCGATAACGATTGGACTTATACCTGGAACTCCACCTCCGGCGTGCAGTGGCAGGTGGTGGAGGTGGACGTGCCCGACGGCTTCACCGTCTCGGTGGACCGGGAGGGCTGGACCTTCACCGTGACCAATACTTACCGGGAGCCCGGGGAACCTGGCGGGCCGGACGAACCGGGGGAACCCGGGGAGCCGGGTGAACCGGGAGAGCCTGGAAGCCCGGACCAGCCGGGTGGGCCGGACGAACCCGGCGCGCCGGAGGAACCGGACGTGCCCGGCACACCGGACGGGCCGGAAAGCCCGGAGGAGCCTGGGACCTCGGAGGAGGATAAGCTGCCCCAGACGGGCCAGCTGTGGTGGCCGGTGCTGGCCCTGGCCGTGTGCGGCGGCGGGCTGGTGCTGATCGGGGCCCTGCGCCGCCGGAGCGGCGAGGAGGACCGGAAGGCGTAATTGGCTGCTTGTTCAGAAGGCCGCTGAATACGCGGCGGCGTTCTGTGTTTGCCCTTTGCCCCGCCCGGGGCGGGGGGCGGATAGGCAGAATCTTTCTGGAAGGGGGCATGGAGGGACGGCGCGGCGCCGTTCCAAATCGGTGATCTTACTTCTTTAGGAGGAAAACAAACAAGAAAGAGAGGGAAACCCATGAGGAAAAAATTCACAAAGCGGCTGCTGAGCTCCTTCGTCGCGCTGATGATGGTGCTGAGCCTGCTGCCCACAGCAGCGTTTGCAGCCGAGGGCGATGTGGCGCAGATCGGGGATACCCCCTATGCCACGTTGGATCAGGCTATTGCTGCGGCGGCTGACGGTGCTACCATTGAACTGCTGGCCGATGCGACCACCAGCGGCATGAATCTGAGCAAGGATTTGACCATTCGGGCTGCTGACGGCGTGGTGGACCCGACCATTACATTTACCCAGTACGGTATCGCACTGTGGGGAAAGGCTCTGACCTTTAAAAATGTAAATGTAGTCATGAATGGTATTGGTTCCACTCCCTACACCGGTGAGTGGAACTGGCAGACGATTTGTGCCAGTTCGGATGCATCTCTTACGCTGGATAACGTAGATATGACCATGGATGCCACTGGTACGACCAATAGTCCCCATGCCATTTATTTCTGCAACAACAATGTACTGAACATCGTAAACGGTTCTAATTTGACCATTAAGAATTATGGTAACGATGCTCTGGAGTGGGACGGCGGCAACGGCGGATACAATGTGAATATCATTGATTCCACCTTTACGTCCGACCACAACCGTTCCGGCTTCACTGGTACGTTCTATGCCACCATCACCAATTCTGATGTGGATGTAATTAACAGTACCGGTAATGGTTCTAATGGCTCTCACTTCATTATTACGAATTCTGATGTCAACTTTAGCAATAACGGTTCTCATGGCCTGTCCGCTGGCGAGCTGGTCATTGACCATTCCACCGTCACTACGAATAACAACCATGGTATGGGCATCACAGTAAACAACGGTTTTACGGTGAAGAACGATTCTGTTGTAACCGTGACCGGGAACGCTGATAACTCCAGCTATGGTTACGCGGCGGTCCGGCTGTATAATAACTTTGACTTTAGCGTTGACTCGACCAGCGAACTTTACATCAACAACAATAACAATACCGGCCTGTACGTCCGTCAGGGCAAATTGACGGTTGAGGATGGCGCTGTGCTGGAGATCATGGGGAACAAGGTGACCCACAATGCGTTGGACGGTTACGGCGGCGGCATTTATGTCGGCTATGGCGACAACTATGATCCGACGGTCATTCTGCCTGCGGATGTCAAGATTTACAATAACCATGCCATTACCGGCGGCGACGACATCTACGTCTCTGAGGGCGTGAGCGGCCCGTCCCTTACCTTTGGCGCTGTCGGCGAAGACTGGGTTCTGGATGGCGATCCTGACTGTGAGCACGTCATTGACGGCTGGTATGACGACTCTGAAGGCACCCGCTGGGAAGCCCATGCCGACACCGAGGAAGGCAATCACATTGAAGAGTTTACTGACTTTAACGTAGAGACCGGTCTGGCTACTGTGACTGGCCTGAAAGCCCTGAAGGCCGCCCATGGTGCCGACGCGCAGGACAAGACCAGCTTCCCTGGCTTGACTAAGCAGGTGCAGGAAGACAGCGATATGAGCTGGGGCGACAACGCCACTGCTGAGGACGGCCAGAAAGTAAACTTCATGCTGACCACTAACGTGCCTACCGACCTGAAGAATTACGTTAACCCTGAGGATGCAGAGGACCCCAGTGTGGTACCCATTGAGCCTCTGGCCAATGTTGCCCTTGAGGATCGGGGTTTTTATGTAGTGACCATCCACGACCAGATGGACGAGGCCCTTGTCAATCCTGAAAATTTCGTGGTAACTCTGGGTGGCGAGACGCTGACTCTTGATGAAGACTACACCATTCATTATAATACGAGCGATGGCTGCGACTTCGAGATCACCATGGACCTGGTTGCCCTCTATGAAGCTGGCATTATCGACGACACTGATATTGAAAATGCAACGGCCATCGTAGTGAATTACTCGGCCACCCTTGCGGAAGGCACCACTGCGGGCGAGTACCCCAACACCTCTTGGGTGACCTATCCCGAAGGCGAATCTGCCAAGGATACCGTGACCGTGGAGACTTTCCAGATTTATGTGTTCAAGTACGACCAGACTACCAATGAAGGGCTGGACGGCGCGGAATTTAAGCTGGAAGTGTGGAATGTGGCCAACAGTGTCTATGATGTAGTTGACGATACAGATGTACGGCCTCTGGTTTCCAATGCGGAAGGCTATATCACGATTGACGGCCTGGATGCCGGTATTTACAAACTGACCGAGACCAAGGCTCCAGACGGATATGTGAACAGTAAAGAGCCGATTATCATTCACGTCGAGGAGGACGCTGGAACGAGCAATGTGGTAAGAGTCCAGTTTGCCAACAGCCCCATTCCTCACACCGGCGGCATGGGCACCACCCTGTTCACGGTCGGCGGCGCGGCGATCTTGGCTGCGGCCGGGGCGCTGTTTGTGGTGACCCGAAAGAGGGAAAACCGGTAACGCAAAGAAACAAAAACCACCGGGAATAAAAAAGCCGGAATCCGGCTGAAATCGTTTCCGTATCACAGCGGGGGAGGCGGACTTCGCCTCCCCCGCTCCCCTGTGTCTGGCTGGAGGAGTTTGACCCGCCCTTATGAAACGCAGCACACGCATCAATCTAGTGATCCTCCTGATGGCTCTGGCGGGCCTGGGGCTGATGCTCTTCCCCACCATCAGCGACCGGATTTACCGCTGGAACACCAGCCGGGAGATCGCCCAGTATAATGAGGTGGCCGAGGCCGCCCAGGCGGATTACTCCGCCCTCTGGGCCGCCGCCGAGGACTTCAACCGCCGTCTGGCCCAGGGCGGCGCCTTCTCCGCCGGCGTCACCGAGGAGGGGCGGGCGGAGGTGGAGCAGCTCCTCAACCCCCTGGGCATCGGCATGATGGGGTACATCGACATCCCCAAAATCGACGTCCACTTGCCCATCTACCAGGGCATCGAGGAGAGCGCCCTCCAGGCCGGGGCGGGCTATTGGATCGGCACCAGCCTGCCCACCGGCGGGGAGAGCACCCACTGCGTCCTCACCGCCCACAACGGCCTGGTCCGGGCCAAGATGTTCACCGACTTGGACCAACTGGAGATGGGGGACACTTTCTCATTGTCCATCCTGGACCGGGTGCTCGCCTATGAGGTGGACCAGATTCTGGTGACCTCCCCCATGGACCTCTCCCCCCTGGAGATCGTGGAGGGGGAGGACTATGTCACCCTGTACACCTGCACCCCCCGGGGGGTCAACACCCACCGCCTGCTGGTGCGGGGCCACCGGGTGGCCGATACCCAGGAGGAGGCCCCCCAGGATTCCCAGGGTCAGGAACCGGACGGCGGAGAAGGAAGCCTTCTGGGACGCGTCCTGGCGGGCGCGGGGGCGCTGCTGGCGCTGCTGCTGCTGGCGGGGGCCCTGTACACCCGGCGCAGGCAAAGACCCGGGACCAGGAAATACCAGCCCAAGCGGCTGCACTCCGCCGGAGGGGGCGGGGCCCGCGGGCAGAAAACAGTGCGGCCCAGGCCGGGCAGGGACTCGAACCGCCGGAAAAAGGGCGGGCGGAGAGTTCAGCCCAGCCAGCCGCCGGAAGGAGGCGAACCGTCCTGAGCAGGAAAAGAGGAGGGTTTCTGATGGGGGCCGGGCTTCTGTGCCTGGCGGCGGCCCTGGGGCTGTGCCTGTGGAACCTGTGGGACCAGGCCCGGGCGGAGCGCGCGGCCCAGGCGGCGGCGGAGCAGCTGTCGGAGCAGCTCTCCCAGGCCGCCCAGGAGCCGGAGGAGCCCGACCCCAACCGGCCCATGCCCACGGTGGAGGTGGACGGCCTGGCGTATATCGGCCTGTTGGAGATCCCCGCCCTGGAGCGCTCTCTGCCGGTGCTGGCGGAGTGGAGCGAGGCGGCGCTGGAGACGGCCCCCTGCCGCTACCAGGGCTCCTTATACCTGGGGGACCTGATCATTGCCGGCCACAACTACCGCTCCCACTTCGGCCCCCTCCAGCGCCTGGAAAGCGGCGACCAGGTCTATTTCACCGACTGCGGCGGGGAGCGCTTCTCCTTCGTGGTGGATACCCTGGAGACGGTGGCCGGGGTGGATTTTGAAGGCATGGAGAGCGGCGAGTGGGACCTGACCCTGTTTACCTGCACCTGGGGCGGCCAGAGCCGCCTGGCGGTGCGCTGCCTGGCGGCGGAGACATAGAAAAAAGCGGCGCGCCGCACTGCTTTTTTTGCGAAATTTTGAAAATTTTGTTTTGCCCTTCCGCCAATTGCCTGTCAGCCATTTCCCGGCATGGCCGCCGTTTGGACGCACATACTAAGCGCCGGATGGAACTTCCATGAAACACAAGAAAAGCGGAGAGTGGAAGGAGACGGCGATGCGAGGGAGATGGACAGCGCTGAGCCTGGCCCTGGCTTTGACTTTGACTCTGACGGCCTGCGGGGCGAAGAATGAGGATGGGACGGCCACCGGACGGCTGAGCAGCCGTGGGACCTCCGGGACGGAGGCCTCGCTCCGGCGGGCCAGGGAGCTGATGGAGGACGGCCGGTACTACGCCGGCGCCGACGGCGCGGTGAAGCGCCGGGAGGAGACCGGCGAGACGGAATGGGAAAAGCTGGGCCGTCAGCTTCGGGAGAGCTGGGACAAGCTGATGGACGGCGCGGAGGATACCGCCCGGGACGTGGGCCGGGGCGTGGAGGATACCGCCCGGGACATGGGCCGGGGCGTGGAGAACGCCGCCGGGGCCGGAGAGCACCAAACGGGAACCAAAACCGGGACCATGTGACCCGGACATGAAAAAATGGAGGCCGGACGGCCTCCATTTTTTCAGTTGCGGCTTTTCTTGAGAGCGATTATAATGGTAGGCACAGGCGATGCGGCTGGGCATCCCACAGTTTGGTTTTAGCGAGGTGTACCCATGACGGAATATTACATCCCAACCCAGTCCAGCGAGACGGAATTTGTGGAGAAGCGCTCCCGCTTTCTCGGCCACGTCTGGCGGGTGGACAGCGAGGAGGAGGCCCGCACCCGCATTGAGGAGACCAAGAAACGCCATTACGACGCCCGGCACAACTGCTGGTGCTATCTCATTCACGACGGGCCGGTGCGCTACTCCGACGACGGGGAGCCCCAGGGCACGGCGGGCCAGCCCATGCTCAACGTCTTTCAGCGGGAGGGCGTGGTCAACGTGGTGTGCGTGGTCACCCGGTATTTCGGAGGGATCCTCCTGGGGGCAGGGGGCCTGGTGCGGGCCTACACCCAGAGCGCCAAGGACGCCCTGGACGCGGCGGGGGTATCGGTGGTCCGCCGCTGGGTGGAGATCTTACTGCCCTGTACTTACGCCCAGTACGAGCGGGTGAAGCTGGAGACAGAGAGCTTCGGCGGCGTGGTGGACCAGGCGGACTACGGGGCGGACATCGCCCTGACCGTCCTGCTGCCGGAGGAGAGGGCGGAGGAGTACCTGGCCCATCTGCGGGAGATCACCGCCGGGAGTGTGGAGGGCATGGTCTGCGGCGAGCGGTTTCAGGACGTGCCCTGGCGGGCGGCAAAGAAGGAGGAAGGGTAAGTGGAACAGGAACAGACGGCCACGGGGTGTTTGCTGGCGTGTATGGAGCGCTATGACCAGGCGGTGCGGGAGGTGGCGGCAAAGCTGCGGCCGGGGGACGGCCTTTTGGGCTTTGGCCGGGACCCCAAACGGGAGCCCTGCCACATGGAGTTTTACGAGGCGGTAGGGGCGGCAGTGGCGGAGATGGTCCAGGGTGACCTGCCCGCCAGCCAGGCGGCGGAGGCGGTCCGCTTTTTGCTGACCCTCTCCCGGGAGGAGGGCTACCACAGCCTGACCCAGCCCATGCGGGAGGCGGTCCAGGGCCATGCCCGGGCGCTGGTGCCCAGGCTGGAGCCGGAAGCCGCCCGGGAGCTGGCCGCCTGGTACGGCAGGGCCTATCCCCGCTACCGCCGCCTGCCGGTACAAAGCCAGCTGTTCAAAGAGCTGGAGCGGCGAGGCCGCGGGAAATAGACATGAGAAAGGACAGCGCATTTAGCGCTGTCCTTTCTGCATGTTTGGGGATTATTCGGTCCAGACGGCCTGGGGCGTCTCCACACCGGGGTCCAGCTGGGCCGCCAGAGAGACCAGGCGCTCCTGGGCCCGCTCTACCCCGGAGCTCTCCAAGGCGACCAAGATCTGGGTCCGGTCCCCGCTGCACCAGATGCGCTCCACGCTTTGGTTCAGGGCCGCGGCGGTAAGGCCGGTATTCTGGTCTGCGCCGGAGAGCACCTCCTGGGTGGAGTGCACCGACAATCGGGTCCCATAGGGCTCCAGGGCCTGGGCGGCCTGCTGCAAAAAGCCGGTGATCACCTGGTCCAGCTCCCCCTGGGGATAGGTGCCCCCCTGCTGTAAATTGTCCAGGGGGCCGTCCGCCTGGGCGGGGAAGCCGCAGGCGTCCAGCACGATCTCGTCAAAGCCCATCTGGGCCAGCTCGGTCATCAGCCCCACCAGGTAGTCCCGCACGGCGGGGATGGCGGGGGAAGTCCAGTGGGAGTCCCCGCTGTCCCGCCAGCGGTAGTCGCTGCTGGTGCGCAGGGTGTAGTCCATATTGGCCCCCAGGGCCTCGTCCCGGAAGCAGGACAGCCGGGCCATGGTGTACACATCCCCCTGGTTCCAGTCGATGAGGGCCTGGTTAACGGTGGCGGCGTCCACGCCCTCCTGAAGGGCGGAGGCCAGGGGCTGCTGGGACTGCCAGCCCAGGGCCCCCTGGTCGTTTTTCAGGTCCACCCACACGCCGTCCGCTCCGGCCTCCTGGGCCAGCTGAGCGGCGCTGCCGTCCAACAGGGAGGACAGGGGGACGGAGAGGAGGGAGGAGGCGGCCACGTCCGCCGCTTCCGGCTGCGTCGGCGTCTCCTGAGAGGCGTCGGGGGAGAGGTCGTCGGGGTTCCCCTCCACCACGCTTACATTGCCGGGGTCGGGGGTCTGGGGCTCCTCCTGCTGGGAGAAGAAGGGCAGGTTGACCTTTAGGCCATCGTCGGTGTAAGAGAAAAAGGGCTGTCCCAGAAGCAGGGCGGCCACCAAAAGCACTACTAAAATGGCCAGCACCAGGGCGATGCGCTTGAGCCAGTCAGTGGTGGTCTTCCGCCCCCGGTAGGAATGATAGTCAAATTGAGAACGGCGCATGGGCGGTCTCCTCCTTTTGCGCGGGACTGCCGCAGGCGCGGCAGGCAGACTCCGTCTGATGAAAAATGCCAAAATACGCAAATACGGGGATCTTTGGCAGACCTTATTATAGCAACCTTTTTTCCCCCTTGCAATCCTGTTTTCCAGAAGACCACTCTGATTTTGAGCGGTTTTTGGGGGGGAGGCGGACTTAGATGACCATGCCGCCGTCCACAGAGAGGACCTGGCCGGTGATGAAGCTGGCGGCGGGAGAGGCCAGGAAGAAGACCGCCTCCGCCACCTCCTCCGGCCGGCCGATGCGCCCCAGGGGGGTCTCCTCCGCCAGCGCATCCAGATCCTCCTGGCTCAGGTGGCCGTTCATGTCCGTGTGGATCACGCCGGGGGCCACGCAGTTGACCCGGATGTGGGAGGGTCCCAGCTCCTTGGCCATGGCCCGGGTCAGGCCAATGATCCCCGCTTTTGAGGCGGAGTAGGCCGCCTCGCAGGAGCCCCCTGTGAGCCCCCACATGGAGGAGAGGGTGACGATGGCTCCCCGGTGCCGCCGGACAAACCCCGGCACCGCCGCCTGGAGAAGGTAGAAGGTCCCGTCCAGGTTCACCTCCATGGTCTGCCGCCACTCGGAGAGAGGCAGGTCGGTGAGCAACATCTGCCGGGGCGCTACGCCAGCGTTGCACACCAGGGCCTCCAGGGGCCCTAAGGCATCCTCCGCCTGCTCCACCAGGGCCCGAGCCTGTTCCGGCTGGGACACGTCCCCTGCCAAAACGGCTATACGCGCGCCGGCCCCCTCCAGTTCCTCCGCCAGCGCCTGGGCCAGGGCTCTGGAGCGGCGGAAGTTGATTGCCACGTCCCAGCCCCCCTGGGCGAACCGCCGGGCTGTGGCCGCACCGATGCCCCGGGAGGCCCCGGTGATGAGCACCGCCGGCCGCTTTGTGGTTATCCTATCCATAAAAGCCCTCCTGCAATCTAAAAATCCATGAGAATCCGCCCACATTGTAGCGTTTTTTCTCCAAAAACGCAACCCCTGCATGGAGATGCCCGGCGAGGACCAGTCCTGTGGACTTAACGTGGATTTCACAAATCCACAAAAAAGTTTACACAATTTCCTTGCTTTTTCCCAGAGCGCCCGTATAATAATGTCCAATGGAAGGTGTGCCCTTTTGCGCACTGAGACTGGAATCTGCTGTATGATTGAGGAAAAACGCCATGAAACGGATGCTGTTTGTCTATAATCCCACCGCCGGAAAGGGGGCTGCGGCCAACCACCTGTCCATGATGGTGGACACGTTTACCAAGGCCGGCTGGCTCACTGCCGTCTATCCCACCCAGGGGAAAAAGGACGCCACCCGGGTGGTGCGGGAGCTGGGGGCCTACTACGACCGGGTGGTCTGCTGCGGCGGGGACGGCACCCTGAGCGAGACAGCGGCGGGGATGATGGAGCTCAGCCACCCCCCGGTGCTGGGTTATATCCCCGCCGGCTCCACCAACGACTGCGCCGCCACTCTGCACATTCCGAAGTCCTATAGGAAGGCGGCGGAGCTGGCGGCGGGGGAGGGGACGCTCCTCCACTGGGACATCGGGACCCTGAATCAGCAGCCCTTTGTGTATGTAGCCGCTTTTGGGGCGTTTACCGAGGTGGCCTACGACACCCCCCAGGATTTGAAAAATACCTTCGGACATCTGGCCTATATCATGGCGGGCATCGCCTCCATCCCATCCATCACCCCTTACCACTTGAAGGTGGAGTACGACGGGAAGACCCTGGAGGACGACTTCTTTTACGGCATGGTGTGCAACACCTACTCGGTGGCGGGGATGAAAAACCTGCCCACCGACCGCATCGAACTGGACGACGGCCTGTTTGAAGTGATCTTGGTGAAAAAGCCCCTGAACCTGGGGGAGATCGGAGCCGGGCTTCAGGCGCTGCTGCGCCCCGGCGCGGTGGAAGAGGGGGGCGCGCTGATCTCCTTCCACGCGGCCCAGCTGAAGTTTATCAGCGAAAAGCCCATTCCCTGGACGGTGGACGGGGAGTACGGGGGCAGTCAGGAAGTCAACCTGGTCCAGAACCACCGGCAGGCCCTCACCATCCTCACCGGGCGGAAATGATGGCATGGAGCTTCCGGAGTTTCGCATAAAATAAGGCGGGACCCTGGCCCCTTTTTTATTCCGGATGTGCTTTACTCCCGCCGGAATATCCTCTATAATGAAACCATTCTTGAAAAGCCGCACTGGGAACGGCAGAAAGCGGAGTGAAACCAGCGATGACGGAACAAGAGAAAATGTTGTCCGGCGCTCTGTACAGCGCAGGGGCGCCGGAACTGACGGCGGCCCGGCAGCGGGCCAAGGAGCTCTGCCGGCGGTTTAATCAGACCTCCATCCAGGACCCGGAGGAGGGGGAGAAACTGCTGCGGGAGCTGCTGGGGCAGGTGGGGGAGCAGGTCTCCATCCAGCCTGCGCTGTGGGTCGACTACGGCTTCAACATCCAGATGGGCTCCCATGTGGAGATCAACCACAACTGTGTGATTTTGGACTGCGCCAAGGTGACCTTTGGGGACCATGTGTTCATCGGCCCCAACTGCGGCTTTTATACCGCCGGGCACCCCCTGGACGCCGCCACCCGGAACGCCGGGCTGGAGTTTGCCCGCCCCATCGCCGTGGGGGACAACGTGTGGTTCGGCGGGAGCGTGACTGTGCTGCCCGGGGTGACCATTGGCTCCGGTTCGGTCATCGGGGCGGGAAGCGTGGTCAGCCGGGATATTCCGCCCAACGTGGTGGCGGTGGGCAACCCCTGCCGGGTGGTCCGCCCCATTCTTCAGGAGCCATAAAGGGGCGAGAGCCCGTTTATGATAGAAAAAAGTTGATCGCAGAAGGAAAGGAGGACCATGGGGAAGCAGAAAGCCCCATCATAAAGCGCCAGCGCCTGCTCCACGGGGGGCAGGACGACGAGGAGAAGGGAGTATCGAAAGGACGGCGGAGCCCTCCGCTGTCCCGGCAAATTCGGCGGATGCCCTTCCGTACCTCTCCGGGTGCGTGACACAGCGGACAAATATGCGGGCGACCGCAACACAAAATCCCTGTGACCGGAGCGCGAGGCACAAATGGCTGCGAGTTTGTCCTCCCAATTTAAAATTAGGAGGAAATTTCATTATGTGTGGTATCGTTGGATTTATCGGCAAAGAGCCGGCGGCCCCCATTTTGCTGGAGGGGCTCTCCCGCCTGGAGTACCGGGGGTACGACTCCGCCGGCCTGGCGGTATACGACCCGGAGAAGGGCCTTCAGGTGGTGAAGGCCAAGGGGCGCCTCCAGGTGCTCTATGACCTGACGGAAGGGGGGGCCAAGGTGACCGGGACCATGGGCCTGGGCCACACCCGCTGGGCCACTCACGGGGCCCCCAACGACGAGAACGCCCACCCCCAGGTGAGCCGGTCCGGTCGTATCGCCGTGGTCCACAACGGCATCATTGAAAACTATGGGGAGCTCAAGAGCTTTCTGGAGACCAAGGGAGTCCCCTTCGCCTCGGAGACCGATACCGAGGTGGTGGCCCAGTTGCTGGAGTACTACTACGACGGAGACCTGCTGGACGCGGTGTTCAAGGTGCTCCACCGCATCGAGGGGGCCTACGCCCTGGGCATCGTCTGTGCCGACGAGCCGGATAAGCTGATCGCGGTGCGGAAGGACTCCCCCCTGATCCTGGGGTACGGGGACGGCTTCCAGATGCTGGCCTCCGACGTGACGGCGGTGATCAAGTACACCCGGGAGGTGTGCTACCTGGACGACGGGGACGTGGCGGTGCTCACCCCCGACCGCATCCAGATCTACGACTCCCTGGGCCAGCCGGAGGAGAAGGAGCGCGCCCATGTGGACTGGGAGATCTCCGCAGCGGAGAAGGGCGGCTATCCCCACTTTATGTTCAAGGAGATCATGGAGGAGCCCAAGGCCATCCGGGACACCATCTCCCCCCGCCTGCGGGGCGGACGGGTGGTGCTGGACGATTTGACCATCACCCGGGAGCAGCTGGAAAACATGGACCGCTTTTACATCATCGCCTGCGGCTCCTCTTACCATGTGGGCATGGCCGCCAAGTACATTCTGGAGCGGCTGCTGCGCATTCCGGTGGAGGTGACCCTGGCCTCGGAGTTCCGGTACTGTAACCCCATCGTCTCGGACCGGACCCTGGCGGTGGTCATCAGCCAATCGGGGGAGACCATCGACACCCTGGCCGCTATGCGGGAGGCCAAGCGCCTGGGCGCCCGGGTGCTGTCCATCGTCAACGTGGTGGGCTCCACCATCGCCCGGGAGTCGGACGACGTGCTGTACACCTGGGCCGGGCCGGAGATCGCCGTGGCCACCACCAAGGCCTACTCCACCCAGCTGGCGGTGAT
>CALWWF010000178.1 GCA_944385165.1 uncultured Oscillospiraceae bacterium | reverse complement strand
CCGGGCTATGATCGCCCAGATTCTCTACGCCATGGAGGACCCCTCCGCTGTCTCCAGCGCCACGTTCCAGGACGTTCCCGGCGGTATGTGGTACACCGATGCGGTGAACTGGGCCGCCTCCGCCGGCCTGGTTAGCGGTTACGGCGACGGGACCTTCGGCCCCAACGACGACATCACCCGGGAGCAGATGGCAGCCATCCTGTACCGCTACGCCCAGTATGCCGGCATGGACATCTCCGCCCGGGGGGATCTGAGCGCCTTTACAGACGGCGCTTCAACCTCTGACTGGGCGGAAGAGGCTGTGGCCTGGGCCCTGGGAAGCGGCCTGCTCTCCGGCAAGGGCGGCGGCATCCTGGATCCCCAGGGCACTGCCACCCGCGCGGAAGTTGCCGTCATCCTGACTGCCTTCTGCCAGCAGATGAACTAAATCCAGCCTATCTCCTGGAAATCCCCCGATGCGCTTGCATCGGGGGATTTTTTGTCCCTTTGCCCGGCTAATCTGCCGCTCCGCCTGTCCTTCTTCGCTGACCTGCGGGCAGAGCTTTGACTTTGATCCGCTCCTGCTACGCGAAATTTTTATATACGCAATTTATATTTTGGTATCCATTAATTTCTGTAATGATATTCTAGTATCTCCCTTGAAAAAGGCTGAACTCCATGCTAAAATGCAGAAAATGATGTAATTCTATTCCTCTTTTAGGGTTTAATCGCTTAACTATTGTCCATACTTTTTCTTTTGTCCGCATATTTGCGTCAGAGTATTTTTGCAACTTTTTATTACTATAATATATATTTTGTATATATTATTGTGCTTTCCACAAAGCCTTGTGGAAGTATCTGCATGCTTTGTGAGTCAAAAATATCCCATCCTGCTTGGATGTTTATATATGGAAATTACATGCTTGTAAAGGAGGAACCCATATGAAAAAACGACTCCTGTCGGCACTCATGGCATTCTGCATGGTGCTGACTATGGTGCCCAGTGTGGTGTTTGCAGCCAACTCCACCGCGCTCACAAACCAAAACGCGGCCTATATTCCCGGGGCCGGCTTAGATGGGGAGAGCGTCTACTACACCTCTCTGGACACTGCGCTAGGCAGCGCCCGGGAGGGCGACACTGTCATCCTGGATAGGGACCTGACGGATGTGGCGGTCACGGTAACCACCGACCATATTACTCTGGATCTGAATGGCCACACCATTTCCGGACAAAAGCATTCAACCGCGAATACCGGTTCCGATTCCAACCCTCAGCCCAGCGCCGACACGCCCGCAGCCATCACAATCGGCAGCGGTGCGACTGGGATGCAGGGCGAAATCGAATCCTTCACCCTGAAAAACGGCACAGTCAGTGTGGGCACCGGCCTGCGGCTGTACGAGGAGCTGAAGAATCTGACGGTGGAAAACGTGATCTTCCGGGACAACGCTGCTTCCAATGCGCTGCAGAATGTAGGCGGCGCAGCAGTACACTGGGAAGCTGCAACAAACTCCACTGTCCAGGGAACGTCCGCCACCTTCCTGAACTGTCAGTTTTTGAATAACGTGAGCAGCTACCCCAACAGCGGTGCTCCCCAGGGGGGCGCAGTCGCCTTGAATTCCATTGAGACAGTTCAGTTTACCGACTGCACATTTACTGGCAACGCCAGCCGCGGCATAAGCAGTACCGGCACAGCCAACGGGGTGGGCGGCGCCGTATATCTCGGCTACTGCGGAAACTCGGTTTTTGACGGATGTACCTTCCGCGAAAACGCCGCAGACAGCGCCAGTGGCGGCGGCGGCGTTCACACCATGTGGTGCGGCGACCTGAAATTCACCGACTGCACCTTTATAGATAACCACGCGGAGGGCGGCGCCGGCGGTGCACTGGCTCTGACCTATCATCAGAAGAATGCGAAGACCACCATTGAGAACTGCACGTTCACCGGTAATACTGCATCCAATGGCGGCGGCGCAATTTGGATCACAGAGGCAGACGCAGAACTGCTCCAGAACACCATCACGCAAAACAGCGCAGCGGCTGGCGGCGCTCTCATGCTGCAAGGCAATGCCAATGTCACCGTCAGCGGCGATCTGACCGATAACCGCACTGTCAGCAGCTACGGCGGCGCCGTATGGCTCTATGGACAGGCCACACTCACCATGAATGGTAATCTGACAGACAACAAATCAGCAAGCCATGGCGGCGCCATCTATGGGCAGTGGGGTTACTACTATGATACAGGCGCTCAGAAGGTCGGGATCCCCTCTGTCACAGTCAACGGAGATATGACCGGCAATGCCGCTGGCAGTAACGGCGGCGCGTTCTACGGCAACATTGCCAATCTCACAGTCACCGGCACTGTAACCGGAAACAGGGCCGGCGGCTACGGCGGCGGCATCTACAATGCCAACGGTTCCTACACATCCTACCCAAGCATTGTCGACTTGACCGGGGCTTCTATCTACAACAACGCAGCAGAAACGGCTGGTGATGATCTGTACAACCACAGCGGTGAGATGATCATCCGCAAAGTAGATGACGGCCTGATCTTGTCTGATTGCGGCCAAGTCATTGACGGCTGGTACGTCGACAGCGCTGATGCCCGCTGGTCCCACGAAAATGACATCCTCTTCGACGGCTTCTCCCAGGGACAGGACACGGCCACAGTGGGGGGAAATACCGCATTGAAAGCGGCCCATGCCTCCTACGAACTCACATACCACCCCAACAAGGGGTCCGGCGATCTCACCACTTATACTGCATATCAAGACACCACGCTGAAGGACATCCGTGATCTGGGCTTTAGCCGCCCCGGCTATGTCTTCGCAGGCTGGAGCGCTGATCCCAGCGCCGCCTCGGATGACACGGACAAGCTCTATCAACCCAACGAGACCTATGCCGTGACCCATGATACCACCCTGTATGCCATTTGGGCCCGCAACTCTACTGGCGGCGGCTCCTCCAGCGGCGGCGGAGGCAGCGGCAGCACCACGCCCTCCAAGCCTGAGCTGAACAAGGAGGAGCACATCGCCTATATCTCCGGTTACCCCGACGGCACCGTCCAGCCGGAAGGTTACATTACCCGCGAGGAAGTGGCCACCATCTTCTTCCGTCTGCTCACCGATGCATCCCGCGCGGACTACATTACCGAGTATAACCCCTTCCCTGATGTGACCGCTGACCGGTGGTCCTACTACTCCATCACCACTCTGAACAACGGCGGCATCATGACCGGCCGTATCGGCGGTACGTTCGATCCAGGCGCCTACATCACCCGCGCCGAGTTCGCCGTGGTGGCCGCTCAGTTCTCCAACGCCCAGTACTCCGGCGGGGATAAGTTTTCCGACCTCTCTGGCCACTGGGCCCGGGATTACATCAACCGTGCCGCCAACGAGGGCTGGATCGCCGGCTATCCCGACGGTACCTTTGGTCCCGACCAGTACATCACCCGCGCCGAGGTCATGGCGCTGGTAAACGAGGTCCTGGACCGGGCTCCCGACGCGGAGTACATGCTGGACGAGATGAAGACCTGGCCAGACAACCGTCAAGGCGCCTGGTATTACGAGGACGTGCAGGAGGCCACCAACTGCCACTCCTATACCTGGCGGGATGATGCGCATATGAGTGAACAGTGGGAAGCGATCACCGCCATGCGTTCCTATGACGACATGGTACGCGACGCCTTCCATGGGGTCCGCTAAACCAATCGCAAACGTAAAGCTCCATTGTCAGACCCATATGCGTCTTGCTCCCAAATGAGAAAAGCCGCCGGTCCTGTCCAGGACCGGCGGCTTCCTTGTATGAAGAAAGGCACGACGTATGTCGTGCCTTTCTTTTTGGCGGAGAGAGAGGGATTCGAACCCTCGAACGGGTATTAGCCGTTACACGATTTCCAATCGTGCGCCTTCGACCAGCTCAGCCATCTCTCCAGATGACTGCTGCCCCTGATCACTCGTGACAGCAGAGTGTATTATACCAGATTTTCTTCTTTCGTCAAGTGGTTTTCAAAAATTTTTAAAAAATTTTTTACAGTATCAATCAGATCTTTTGGACTGTGATCATAGCGCCGCCTGCCCTCGCCTGCCGTTCTTGCAAGCTTGATCCCCCCGTAGTACAATAATTTTAAATTTGAGATTCTGGCCACAATAAAATCGTGGATACCTATGTGATTCTTCCGCTCTGCAGATACAGGTTTTGGACGGCGCTAGGCCTTGTTTGAAAATTGGAAACGTGTCCAACTGCGAGGGATTTTCTCGCCAGACAAGGCGATTTGACGCGGCATTCCTTGGTGGATTGCAAGGAAAATCAACGCAGTATGGCGGGAAAAGACCCGTTGTCGGGGCTGATTGACATGTTTCAAACAAGGCCTATGGCAGCCGCTGCCGGGAACAACCATCCCCCGCTTCAGCCCTTCTTGATGTGATTTTGGAAATCTGCCAAGAGACGCCGGACCGTCAGATATACATGGTACAACAACTCAACCTCATCCGGCAGCCATAGATTTGACGACGGCACAGATTTCAGGCAGCGTTCCAATCCTTCAGACAGATTTCAGCTTTTCCCCGTATAATGCCACTAACAAGGCCAAAGGAGGTCGGCACAGTATGCGGATTTTAATTGTAGAGGACGAGGTGCGCCTGGCGGAGACCCTGCGGCAGCTGATGGAGGACCAGCGGTACCAGGCGGACACGGTCTATGACGGGGCGGACGGGGTGGACTACGGCCTGGCGGGCCAGTACGACCTGATCATCCTGGACGTGATGCTCCCCAAGGTGGACGGCTTCCAGGTGGCCCAGCGGCTGCGGGCCGCCCATGTGTCCACCCCCATTTTGATGCTCACCGCCCGGGACGAGGTCAGCGACAAGATCAGCGGCCTGGACTGCGGGGCCGACGACTACATGACCAAGCCCTTTGATACCGGCGAGCTGATGGCCCGGGTGCGGGCCCTGACCCGGCGGCAGGGGGAGGTGCTGGGGGATGTGCTCACAGTGGCCGATCTGAGTCTGGACTGTACCTCCCGGCTGCTATCAGCGGGGGAGCGCTCCGTCCGCCTGGGCTTTAAGGAGTTTGAGGTGCTTCGCCTGCTGATGGTCAACCGGGGAGCTGTGGTCACCAAGGAGACCATCATCTCCAAGATCTGGGAACTGGACTCAGAGGCAGAGGACAACAACGTGGAGGTCTATATCTCCTTTTTACGAAAAAAACTGACCTTTCTCAACAGCCAGGCCTCCATCTCCACCGTGCGGAAGGTGGGCTACTTTTTGGACGGACCCCAGGGATAAGGAGGGAGCCCCATGCTGCGCAGGCTGCGGCTGAAGTTTATTTTGACCTGTATGCTGCTGGTGACTCTGGTGCTGCTGGCGGTATTTGGAGCCTTAATGCTCTCCACCGCCCAGCAGCTGGAGCGGGAGAGCACCGCCATCATGTCCATGGTGCTGCGGCGGGACGGCGTTCCGCCCCAGTTTGAAGTCCGAACCCCGGATGAATCCCGGGAGTGGCGGTGGGCCATCCCTGTGTTCGCCGTGACCGTGGAGGGGGACGGCTCCTTCTCTCTGGAGGAGGGCCAGGTGAAAGTCACCCAGGAGGTCCTGGACCAGGCGGTGGAGCAGGCCCTCTCCGCCCCGGCCCCTTCCGGACGGCTGGGGGATCTGGGGCTGCGCTTTCTGCGGGAGGAGCTCTCCGACGGCCGCACCCGCATCGCCTTCTCCGACCTGAGCTGGGAGCGGGCCTCCCTGGCCCGGCTGATGGTCAACTCCTTGCTCATCGGGGCGGCGGCCCTGGCGGTCTTCTTCGCCATCAGCCTGTTTCTGGCCCGGCAGTCCCTGAAGCCGGTGGAGCAGGCCTGGACCCGGCAGCGGCAGTTTGTGGCCGACGCCTCCCACGAGCTGAAAACCCCCCTCACCGTCATCCTGGCCAACACCGGCATCATGGCCGCCCACCCCACCGCCACGGTGGCCTCCCAACAGCAGTGGCTGGGCTACATCCAGGACGAGGCCCAGCGGATGAAGGAGCTGGTGGAGGATATGCTCTTCCTGGCCAAGCACGACGGGACCGAGCGGCCCAAGGACTCCAAAACCGTGGACTTCAGCGACCTGGTCACTGGGTGCGTGCTGCGCTTTGAGTCGGTGGCCTTCGAGCGGCAGGCGGAGCTATGCAGCTCCATCGCCCCCGGGCTGCTAGTCTCCGGCGAGCCGGACAGCCTGGAGCGGCTGGTGATGATCCTGCTGGACAACGCGGTGAAGTACGCCGGGGAGAACGGCCGGGCTGACGTCTCCCTGCTCCGGCGGCAGGAGCGGGCAGTGCTGGCGGTGCGCAACACGGGGGAGCCCATCCCCCCCGAGCACCTGGAGCACCTGTTTGAGCGGTTTTACCGGGTGGACGGCTCCCGCAGCCGGAAGGAGGGGGGCTACGGCCTGGGGCTGGCCATCGCCCAGGCCATCACCCAGGCCCACCGGGGCCAGATCGAGGTGCGCAGCAGCAGGGAGGAGGGGACCGTCTTTACCGTCACCCTCCCCCACGCCCGGACGGAGGGCAAATTCCCGGCCTTTTAATCGGCATCAAACCGGATCATAACGTCAAAACGCCGCCCCGCGCACTGTGTTCCACAGGCGGGGCGGCGTTTATTTTCCCTTAAGTGCCTTCCTTTTTCCGCACCAGCTCAATGGCCTCCTTACCGGTGAGGTGCTCCACCGTCATCTCCAGCATACACAGGGGGGCCCACTCCCGCTGGATGGCCCGCTCCCGATTCTCCGCGCTGTCCGCCGGGGCGTACTTCCGGGCCAGCAGCTCTATGGCGGAGCGCTTCTCCCCCTCCTCCTCCAGGACCCGGACGGTCCCAAAAGCGATGACGCTGCGGAAGTAGGTGGTGTACTCCTCCGGGACCACCTGGTCCCGGTCGATGACACAGAAAGACGCCTTGGGCTCCCGGCGGACGGCATCCACCTTGTGGCCCGCCTTGGCGGAGTGGAAATAGAACTTCCCCCCTTCCGGGTCGTACACATAGCTCAAAGGCACCGCGTAGGGGTAGCCCCCGTCGCCGGACAGGGCCAGCACGCCGGACGTGCCCCGGCTGAGCACCTCCCGGCACGCCTCCGGGGACAGAGCCTGCTTGAAGCGCCGCATGGGACGGAACATAAGATCTCTCCTTTCGCTCCCGCCCGCTCCAAAGACGGACGGAATATCGGTTCCCCCCTTAGGATAGCAACCGGCTCTGGGAAAGTCAAGGTCCGCTCTTTACAGGAATTCCTTGCTTTTTCTCCCGGCACAGGATACAATGAAATGCAACAGAGCAAGACCTGGGGCTTCCGGCGGCCTTGCCAGCCGTCCAGCCGCCCCGTGAGGATTCGAGATACCGCCTCACCAGAACTAGGGGAAGGGAGCCCTTTATTTTTAGGAAGAAAGCAGGGAAGAAGATGAAGATCACCGACGAGGAAAAGAAAGCCTTAAAGGGACGGGGCTACATCATGACCCGGGACGGGGAGCACTTTGTGGCCCGCATCATCACCGAGGACGGAGTCCTCACCAGCGAGGAGCTCGCCGCCGCCGCCGAAGCTGCCAAAAAGTTTGGCAACGGGAACATCGCCATGACCACCCGCATGACCATCGAGGTCCAGGGGCTCACCTATGAGAACATCGAACCCTTCGATCAGTATATCGCCCAGGCCGGCCTCTACACCGGCGGCACCGGCGCCCGGGTGCGGCCCATCATCACCTGCAAGGGCACCGTGTGCGTCCACGGTCTCATCGACACCCAGGCGCTGGCCCGGGAGCTCCATGAGAAGTTCTACAAGGGCTGGTACGATGTCAAGCTCCCCCACAAGTTCAAAATCGGGGTGGGCGGCTGCCCCAACAACTGCGTCAAGCCCTCCCTCAACGACTTTGGCATCATGGGCCAGCGGATGCCCGAGTACGACTCCAAGGACTGCCACGGCTGCCGCCGGTGCCTTGTGGCGGAGCGCTGCCCGGTCCACGCCGCCCATATGGAAAACGGCGTGATGGAGATCGACCGGACCCGGTGCACCAGCTGCGGCAAGTGCATCAGCAATTGCGTGTTCCACACCGTCTCGGAAAAGAAGGCCGGCTACCGCGTCTTTGTAGGCGGATTGTGGGGCAAGCGCCAGCGCATGGGCAACCGGCTGGAGGAGATCTACACCAAGGAAGAGGTCTTGGAACTGGTGGAGCGCTCCCTCCTCCTCTACCGGGAGCAGGGGTGGACCGGCGAGCGCTTCGGCGCGTTCATCGACCGCATCGGTGCGGACTCCTTTATCGCCCAGCTCACCTCCGGCGACGTGATGGCCCGCAAGCAGGCCATCCTGGAGGCCCCCCTCCTCGTCCCCGGCGAGACCCGCTGAATCCCACTTTTTGCCCCCTAAAAAAGCCGCTTTTTCCGGTCCTGTTGGCATGAAGGGCCCTTCTGCCAACAGGGCTTTTTCTTCCCGCCCTTTTTCTAAGTCTGACATAGAAAGGAAGCCCATGAAACCACTCTCACTTCTCCCCCTGGCCGCCGCCCTGCTGTGCCTTCTGACCGCCTGCGGCGCCCCGGCCTCCCCTGAAACCTCCTCCGGAGGCGGTGATTCTGCCCAGAGCTCCCAGGCCCAGGAGTATGTCTTTTCCGACGACCTGGGCCGTACGGTGTCCCTGGACGGGGCCCCCCAGCGGGTGGCCGCCCTCATCGGCAGCTTTGCCGACGTATGGTGCCTGGCCGGAGGGCAGGACACCCTCGTGGCCGCGGCCAGCGACGCCTGGACCTCCTTTGACCTGGGGCTGGACAGCTCCGTGGCCGACCTGGGGGCGGTGAAGGAGCCCAATCTGGAGGTCCTCCTCTCCGCCCAGCCGGATCTCATCCTGGCCAGCTGCAACACCGCCGCCGATCTGGAACTGGAGTCCACCTTTGAACAGCTGGGCATCCCGGCGGCCTACTTCGACATCCAGCATTTCTCCGACTATCTGAACATGCTGGAGATCTGCACCGGCCTCACCGGCTGCCCGGAGAACTATGAAACCTACGGCCTGGCGGTCCAGGAGCAGGTGGAGTCGGCCAAGGCCCGTCAGGACGGCTCCGCCCCCCGGGTGCTCACCCTCCGCGCCACCGGCTCCAGCTGCAAGGTGAAGGGGAGCCAGGATTTTCTCCTGGGGGAGATGCTCTCCGACTTAGGGTGCGTCAACGTAGCCGACAGCGACACCTCCTTGCTGGAGGAGTTAAGTTTGGAGTCCATTCTGGCCGCCGACCCGGACTATATCTTCGCGGTGCTCCAGGGCTCGGACGCCACCGACGCCCAGGAGACGCTGGAGAAGACCCTCCTCTCCAACCCCGCCTGGGGCAGTTTACGGGCGGTCCAGGAGGGGCGGTTCTACACCCTGGAGCACTCCCTTTACAATCTGAAACCAAACGCACGCTGGGGGGAAGCCTATGAAAAGCTCGCGGACATCCTCTATCCCTGACCCCCGCCCCACAGGGCGGGTGCTGGCGGGACTGCTCCTGCTCACCCTGGTCTCCGCCGTGCTCAGTCTGTGTCTGGGCTCCACCTCCGTCATCTCCCCCGCCCTGGTCCCCCAGGCCCTGCTGGACGGCACTTTGGAGGGACAGATCATCCAGTATGTCCGCCTGCCCCGCACCTGCGGCTGCCTGCTGGCGGGGGCGGCCCTGGCGGTGTCCGGGGCGGTGATCCAGGGTGTCCTCAACAACCCCCTGGCCGCCCCCAACATCATCGGGGTGAACTCCGGGGCGGGGCTGCTGGTGGTGCTGTGCTCCGCCCTGTTTCCCCAGTCGGTGGCCCTCACCCCTCTGGCCGCCTTTTTGGGGGCCTTTTTGGGCGTCCTGCTGGTGCTGCTCATTGCCGAGCGCACCGGGGCCAGCCGCATCACCCTGGTGCTGGCCGGGGTGGCGGTGTCCAACATTTTCAGCGCGGGCATTGACGCCCTGGTCACCTTCTTCCCCGACGCGGTGCTCAGCTACACCGACTTTCGCATCGGCGGACTGAACAATCTGTCCATGGACCGGATCGTCCCCGCCTTCTGGGTGGTGTGTGTCGCTCTGCTCCTTCTGTTCTCCCTGTCCAGCGAGATGGACATCCTGTCCCTGGGCCGGGAGACCGCCCAGCGCCTGGGGCTGCCCGTAAAACCCCTGCGGCTTCTGCTGCTGGCCCTGGCCGCCGCCCTGGCGGGGGCCGCGGTGAGCTTTGCGGGCCTTCTGGGCTTTGTGGGCCTGATCGTCCCCCACATCATGCGCCGCCTGGTGGGGGAGGACAGCCGCCCCCTGCTCCTCTCCTGCGCCCTGGGGGGAGCGGCCCTGCTGACTTTGTGCGACCTGCTCTCCCGGGTGCTCTTCGCCCCATACGAGATCCCGGTGGGCATCGTCCTCTCTCTGGCGGGCGGGCCCTTCTTCATCTGGCTACTCCTGCGGCAGAGGGGAGGACGCATCGTATGATCCAGCTTCAAGACGTCTCCGCCGGCTACGGCGGCCCCCCGGTAATCCGGGAGATCACCCTGGACCTGAACCCCGGGGAGGTGCTGGTCCTTCTGGGGCCCAACGGCTGCGGCAAGAGCACCCTGCTGCGGGCCATTGCCGGGCTCCAGCCCCTGTATGGAGGACAGGTGCTGGTGGACGGGGCCCCCGCCGCCCGTCTCAGCCGGCGGCAGCTGGCCCAGAAGATCACCTACCTGCCCCAGTCCCGCAGCGTCCCCAACATCACCGCCTACCGCATGGTGCTCCATGGCCGCTTCCCCTATCTGTCCTACCCCCGGCGCTACCGCCCGGAGGACCACGCCGCGGCCGAGCGGGCCCTGAAACAGGCGGACGCCTGGAGCCTGGCGGGGCTCCCGGTGCAGACCCTCAGCGGCGGGCAGCGGCAGAAGGTGTACCTGGCTATGGCCCTGGCCCAGGACACCCAGACCATTCTCATGGACGAGCCCACCACCTATCTGGACATCCGCCACCAGCTGGACCTGCTCTCCTTCTCCCGGACGCTGGCCAAAGAGGGAAAGGCGGTGGTGCTGGTGCTCCACGACCTGTGCCTGGCCCTGCGGTTTGCCCACCGGGGGGCGGTGCTGGACGGGGGGCGGCTGCTCCAGACGGGCACGCCGGAGGAGCTGTTCTCCTCCGGGGTGTTAAACCGCACTTTCCACACTCCACTGGCCCGGCTGCACACAGAGGCGGGCTGGCGATACTACTACGATTGAACGGAGGCGGATTATGGCCTACTTTCCCCTGTTTCTGAATTTAAACGGGAAAACGGTCCTCATCGCCGGCGGCGGGCCGGTGGCCGCCCGGAAGGCCCGGGTGCTGCTGGACTACGGCCCCCGGGTGCGGGTATGCGCCCCGGACTTCGTCCCGGAGCTGGAGGCCCTCCCCGAATTGGAGCTTCTGCGGCAGGGTTTCTCCCCGGAGCTGCTGGAGGGGGCCTCTTTGGCGGTGGCCGCCACCGGCGACCGGGAGGTGAACCGCTCCATCGGGGAACTGTGCCGCGCCCGCTCCATCCCGGTGGACGTGGCGGACAGCCGGGAGGAGAGCACCTTCCTCTTCCCCGCAGTCATCCATCGGGGGCGGCTGTCGGTGGGGATCTCCACCGGGGGAAGCAGCCCCGCTGCCTGCGCCTATGTGCGCCGGGAGCTGGAGCAGGCCCTCCCCCCCTCCCTGGCGCCCATTTTGGACTGGCTGGAGGGGCTGCGGGAGGAAGTCAAAGGTGCCCTCCCGAAGGCGGAGCGGAGGGCGGGCTTTGCCCGCCTGTTTGCCGCCGCCCTGGAGGCGGGGCGGCCTCTGTCTCCAGACGAGACCCGGGCCATTCTGACCGCCCCCACCCCATCCCAGGAGGAGAAATTTTATGAAACCTAAAACCGGCTGCGTCTATCTGGTGGGAGCCGGCTGCGGTCCCGCCGACTGGATCACCCTGCGGGGGGCCCGGCTGCTCCGCAGCTGCACGGCGGTGGTCTACGACGATCTCATCGCCCAGGAACTGCTGGACCTTCCCCCGCCCCAGGCGCAAAAATTTTATATGGGCAAGCGGTTGGGACAGCACAGCGCCAACCAGGAGAAAATTTCCAGCACGCTGATCTCCCTGGCCCGGGAGGGGCACACAGTGGTGCGCCTGAAGGGGGGCGATCCCTTCGTCTTTGGCCGCGGGGGGGAGGAGGCCCAGGCCCTCCAGCGGGCCGGAGTCCCCTTTGCGGTGGTCCCCGGGGTCTCCTCCGCCGTGGCCATCCCCGGCCAGGCAGGCATCCCGGTCACCCACCGGGGGGTGAGCCGCAGCTTCCACGTCCTCACCGCCCACACCAAGGACGGCTTCTCTGACCAACTGGACCGCCTGGCGGGGGCGGAGGGCACCCTGGTGATTCTCATGGGCCTTTCCCAGCTCCCCGACATCGTCCGGCGGCTGACGGCGGCGGGCCGCTCCCCGGACACCCCCGCCGCCGTGGTCTCCGGGGGCTGCGCCCCCCGCCCTATGGCTGTCCGGGCCCCTTTAAGGGAGCTGCCCCAGGCCGTCCGGCAGGCGGGGGTCCTCCCCCCCGCCGTCATCGTGGTGGGGGAGACCGCCGCCCTGGACCTGTCCGCCACCCTGGTCCGGCCCCTGGAGGGGGTACGGGTCGCCCTCACCGGTACCCCCGTGCTCCAGGAGCGCCTGCGCCGTCCCCTGGAGGAACTGGGGGCCCGGCCCTTCTCCCTGATGACCTCCCGCCTGAAGACCCTCCCCGTCTCCTTTGACTGGAAGCGGCTCACCCAGGACCCCGGCTGGGTGGTGCTCACCAGCCAGAACGGGGTGGAGTTCTTTTTCCAGGCCCTGGACCAGGCGGGGCTGGATGTGCGCTCCCTGGCCCGGTGCCGCTTTGCTGTCATCGGCTCCGCTACCGGGGAAGCCCTGCGCCGCCGGGGCGTCCGGGCGGATCTGTGCCCGGCGAAGCACACCACAAGGGGCCTGGCCCAGGCCCTGCTGGAGACCGCCGCCCCGGGGGAGCCGGTGCGGCTGTTCCGCTCCGCCCTGGGCTCCCGGGAACTGTTCCGGGCCCTGGCAGAGCGTCTCCCCACGGAGGACATCCCCCTATACACCCTGCATCCGGACCGGCCGGACCAGGCCGCCCTCTCCGCCCGGCTGGAGGAGGCGGACTGCCTGGTCTTCTCCAGCGCCAGCGGGGTGGACTTCCTGCTAGAGGCGGGCGTGTCCCTCCCTTCCGCCCTCCCCTGCGTGTGCATCGGTCCGGTCACCGCCCGCGCCCTGGCAGGGCGCGGCGGCGGGCCCGTCTTTCCCGCCCGGGACAGCTCGGCGGAGCAGGTGGTCAAGGCCGTGGAACAACTCTGGCGGCAGCGGGATTCCAAAACATCCTAATTAGGCTGAAAAAACTCCGGCGAAGAGGAAGCATTTCTCTTCGCCGGAATTTTTTACTGTTGGTTTTTACCGTTTCTCCCGCTTCTGGGACAGCTCCGCCACGGCGGTGTAGAGCACGTCGGTGGAGGAGTTGATGGCGGTCTCGCAGGAGTCCTGCACCACCCCCACGATGAAGCCCACGCCCACCACCTGCATGGCCACGTCGTTGGAGATGCCGAACAGGCTGCACGCCAGGGGGACCAGCAGCAGGGACCCCCCCGCCACGCCGGAGGCACCACAGGCGCTGATGGCGGACAGGACGCACAGCACCACGGCCGTGGGGAAGTCCACCTGGATGCCCAGGGTGTTGGCGGCGGCCAGGGACAAGATGGAGATGGTGATGGAGGCGCCGCCCATATTGATGGTGGAGCCCAGAGGGATGGACACGGCGTAGGTGTCCTCGTCCAGCCCCAGCTCCTCACACAGCTTCAGGTTTACCGGGATATTGGCGGCGGAGCTGCGGGTGAAGAAGGCGGTCAGGCCGCTGCGCCACAGGCACTTGAGCACCAGGGGGTAGGGGTTGCGGCGCAGGAACACAAAGGCGATGAGGGGGTTGACCACCAATGCCACAAAGACCATGGTCCCCACCAGCAGCAGCAAAAGCCGACCGTAGCTGAGCAGCGACTCCACCCCCAACTGGGAGATAGAGTCAAACACCAGGCCCAGCACCCCGAAGGGGGCGCAGCCGATGATCCACCGCACCACCTGGGAGATGGCGTCGGCCAGTTCCTCCAGAGCCTTCTTGGTGCCGGGGGAAGCCTTCCGCATGGCGATGCCCAGCAGCACCGCCCAGGCCAGAATGCCGATGTAGTTGGCGTTCATCAGCGCATCCACCGGGTTGACCACCAGGTTCATCACCAGGGTGTAGAGCACCTCCCCGATGCCGCCGGGGGAGGCCGCCTCCGCCTCCGCCACGGTGAGCTCCAGGGTCACCGGAAACAGGAAGCTGGTGACCACCGCCACGCACCCGTCCACAAAGGTGCCCAGTAGGTAGAGGAAGATGACCCGGGACATATTGCTCTTCTGCCCCTCCTTGTGCCGGGACAGGGCGGTCATCACCAAAAACAGCACCAGCAGCGGGGCCACCGCTTTCAGCGCCCCCACGAACAGATCGCCCAACAGGGAGATGGGCGTGGCTTGGGGGACGGTCAGACCCAGAATGACGCCCACTACCAAGCCGCCGATGATCCGGAGCACCAGACTGCTCTCGTTCCACCGCTTCAACAAGTTTCGTATCATATTTTCTACCAATTCCTTCCCTTTTCGACTGGGAATTTTAGTATAGCATATTCTGGGCCCCGCCGCCTACCCCCTATTTTTCAAAAACAAGTGTCTTTCATGCAGGAACATTTCCGGCAAGTGTACCAAATCCCCGCCGCCCCCAGGGGACGGCGGGGGCCGCCAAGGAAAATGCCCCTATCTCCCCAGCAGCCAGAGGAGCAGTCCGTATATCACGCTGGCGCTGATCCCATATACCAGCACCGGCCCGGCCACCACAAAGAGCTTGGCCGCCGCGCCGGTGATGAACCCCTCGCTTTTAAACTCCAGGGCGGGGGACACCATGGCGTTGGCAAAGCCGGTGATGGGCACCAGGGTCCCCGCCCCCGCCCGCTTGGCAATCTTGTCAAACAGGCCCAGGCCGGTGAGGACCGCGGCCGCCAGCACCAAGGTCACTGACACGGCGGTGCCCGCCTGCTCCTTCTCCAGCCCCAGGCGCTGGTACTGTTCCAGCAGGACCTGTCCCAGCACGCAGATGGCTCCTCCCACCCCAAAGGCCCAGGCCGCGTCCCTCCAAAGGGGGGAGGGCCGCTCCAGGGACTGGACCATTCGGCTATACTCCTGATTGCTCAGTTCCACGCAAACCACCTTCCTTATCGCAAGTTGAAGTCCTCTATAACATGGCCGTTTTCGGCAAAACCTATACACAAAGGCAAATCTCTCAGCAGACGCACACGGCGATCTTCCCCGCCGCCCTCTTTCCTTCTCCCCTGTCCTCTGGTATACTTTAGAGGAAACCCATAAGGGAGGCGGAGATATGGTGCAGGTATACGGCGCGTCTGGCTTGCAGCGCCGGGAGCAGGCCTGGGAACTGCTGGCCCGGGCGGTACAGCGGTGCTGGGGGCTGTCCCCCCTGCCGGAGACGGCCCGGGGGGAGCGAGGAAAGCCCTATTTTCCCCAATTCCCCCAGTATCAATTCAATCTATCCCACAGCGGACACTACGCCCTGTGCGCCCTGTCGGACGCCCCGGTGGGGGCGGACATCCAGGTGGTCCGCCCCACCTGGTCCCCCAGGCTGGTGGAGCGCTCCTGCACCCCGGAGGAGCGCGCCTGGCTCTCCGCCCGGGGGGACCGGCCCCAGGACTTTGCCGCCCTGTGGGCCTGCAAGGAGAGCGCGGGGAAGCGCAGCGGCTACGGCCTGCCCTATCCCCCCTCCCGCCTGGCGGTCCCGCTGCCCAAAGGCGTGGGGGAAGGATTCTCCCCCCAGGCGGTCTGCGCCCAGGACGGGCGTTTCTTCCGCCTTTACGCCGGGACCGGCTGGCAGGGGGCGGTATGCGCCCAGGAGCCACCGCCGGAGGAGATTTTCTGGCTGGACCTGTTTTGAGCCCCGCCTAGGCTGGGTAGCGAAATCCCCCGGAAAACCCCCGCTCCCTCTTGCAATCCAGGCCGCATCCGGGTATAATATTACGGATTATAAGAGGTAGCTCCGCGCTCTGCGGCAAGAACATTGAGAAAGTGTGATGGATTTTGAAGTACGATTTCGCCGCCATTGAAAAGAAGTGGCAGAAAAAGTGGCTGGAGGAAAAGATCTTCTCCTGCCGCACCGGTGACACGGAAAAGAAAAAATTCTACGCCCTGGTGGAGTTCCCCTACCCCTCCGGTCAGGGTCTGCATGTGGGCCACGCCCGGCCCTACACCGCCATGGACGTGGTGGCCCGGAAGAAGCGCATGGACGGGTACAATGTCCTCTTCCCCATCGGCTATGACGCCTTCGGCCTGCCCACCGAGAACTACGCCATCAAAAACCACATCCACCCCGCTAAGGTGACCCACGACAACATCGAGAACTTCTCCAAGCAGCTGCACATGCTGGGCTACTCCTTTGACTGGGACCGGGTGGTGAACACCACCGACCCCAGCTACTACAAGTGGACCCAGTGGATCTTTCTCCAGATGTACAAGCACGGTCTGGCCTATAAGACCACCATGCCGGTGAACTGGTGCACCTCCTGCAAGTGCGTGCTGGCCAACGAAGAGGTGGTGGAGGGGGTGTGCGAGCGCTGCGGCTCCCCCGTCATCCGCAAGGAGAAGTCCCAGTGGATGCTGAAGATCACCGCCTACGCCCAGCGGCTCATCGACGACCTGGATGATCTGGATTTTATCGAGCGGGTGAAGATCCAGCAGAAGAACTGGATCGGCCGCTCCACCGGCGCCGAGGTCACCTTCAAGGCCACCACCGGCGACGATATTGTAGTGTACACCACCCGGCCGGACACTTTGTTCGGCGCAACCTACATGGTCCTCTCCCCGGAGCACGAACTTATCAAGAAGTGGATGCCCCTGCTGAACAACGCCGACGCGGTCCAGGCCTACCAGAAGGAGGCCGCCTCCAAGTCCGACCTAGAGCGCACCGAGCTCAATAAGGAAAAGACCGGCGTGTGCCTGGACGGGGTAAAGGGCATCAACCCGGTCAACGGCAAGGAGATTCCCATCTTCATCTCCGACTACGTCCTGGCCACCTACGGCACCGGCGCCATCATGGCCGTGCCCGCCCACGACGACCGGGACTGGGAGTTTGCCAAAAAATTCGGCTGTGAGATCATCGAGGTGGTCTCCGGCGGCGAGGACGTGCAGAAGGCCGCCTTTACCGCCAAGGACGACACCGGCATCCTGGTCAACTCCGACTTCCTCAACGGCAAGACCGTGAGGGAGGCCATCCCCGTCATGGAGGACTGGCTGGAGAAGAAGGGCATCGGCCGCCGGAAGGTCAACTACAAACTCCGGGACTGGGTGTTCTCCCGCCAGCGGTACTGGGGCGAGCCCATCCCCATGGTGTACTGCGAGAAGTGCGGCTGGCAGCCTCTGCCGGAGGACCAGCTGCCCCTGCTGCTCCCCGACGTGGAGAGCTATGAGCCCACCGACGACGGCGAGTCCCCCCTGAGCAAGATGACCGACTGGGTAAACACCACCTGCCCCTGCTGCGGCGGCCCCGCCAAGCGGGAGACCGACACCATGCCCCAGTGGGCGGGCTCCAGCTGGTACTTCCTGCGGTATATGGACCCCCACAACGACAAGGCTCTGGCTTCCAAGGAGGCCCTGGACTACTGGTCTCCGGTAGACTGGTACAACGGCGGCATGGAGCACACCACCCTGCACCTGCTCTACAGCCGGTTCTGGCATAAGTTCCTCTATGACATCGGGGTGGTGCCCACCAAGGAGCCCTATCAGAAGCGCACCAGCCACGGCATGATCCTGGGCGAGGGCGGCGAGAAGATGTCCAAGTCCCGGGGCAACGTGGTCAACCCCAACGACGTGATCGAGGCCTACG
>CALWWF010000177.1 GCA_944385165.1 uncultured Oscillospiraceae bacterium | reverse complement strand
GGCGTATTGTACATGGAGTCCTTCTCGATCATGGTCTGATAGTTCATCATCAGGGGGGTGTAGGGCAGCTCATGACCGGCCAGATCCTTGCGGATGATGACCACCGTCAAACCGGCGGGGGCCATGTTCTTCTGGGCGCCGGCGTAGACGATGCCGAACTTGGACACGTCCACCGGGCGGGAGAGGATGTCCCAGGACATATCGCACGCCGGGGGCACGCTGCCGGTCTCGGGGACATACTGCCACTCGGTGCCGTAGATGGTGTTGTTGGCGCAGTAGTAGAAGTAGCTGGCCTCCGGGTCCAGCTTCAGCTGGTCCTGGGTGGGGATGTAGGAGTGGTCCTTGTCACTGGTATCGGCGGCGATGTTCACAACGCCGTACTTCTTAGCCTCTTTGGCGGCGATGGAGGCGAAATTGCCGGTGACGGCATAGTCCGCCTTGCCGGTGCGGCTCATCAGGTTCAGGGGGATCATGGAAAACTGGCCGGAAGCTCCGGTCTGGAGGAACAGGATCTGGTACTCGTCGGGCACGTTCATCAGCCGGCGCAGCTTCTCCTGGGTCTCCTCAAAGATCTGCATGAAAATCTTTGACCGGTGGCTCATCTCCATCACGGACATACCGGAACCTCGGTAGTTGGTGATTTCAGCCCCGGCACGCTCCAGTGCGGAGAGAGGAAGCATGGACGGGCCCGCGGAGAAGTTGTAAACACGCTGGTCGCTCATTTGGGAGAACCCCTTTCATTTCAATATTAAAAATACTGTCCCAGGCCAGAAAATCAACAGGCGGGGACAGTATTTTATTATAGTTTAGCGGAAAAGAAGTGTCAATCCTTCCAGGAAGGCGAAACCAAAATATTTCTCCGGCGGCGCTTCCTTCTAACCGTCCTTCCGCCTCCTGAAAAAAAGTTTGCCCGCCCCCTTGACAGCCGTGTATATTCCATATATACTGTGCATATAGTATATATACACTATACAAGGAAAGGTACGCCGCCGCGGGAGGCGCCGGACCCATGCGCAGGGCCGACAGCCTCCCGCCCCGGTTTACATGGTGCGCCAAATGGATATTATTCTCAGCAATTCCAGCGGAAAACCCATCTATGAACAAATTACCGACCAGGTGAAGGAGCAGATCCTGTCCGGAGCCCTCTCGGCGGGGGACGCCCTGCCGTCCATGCGGGTGCTGGCCCGGGAGCTGCACATCTCCGTCATCACCACCAAGCGGGCCTATGAGGAGCTGGAGCGGGACGGTTTTCTGGAGACCGTCCCCGGCAAAGGCTGCTTTGTGGCCCCGCAAAACCGGGAGCTGCTGCGGGAGGCCCAGCTGCGCCGGGTGGAGGACATCCTCGCCCAGGCGGTGGACGAGGCCCGGAAGGGCGGCTTCTCCTTAGAAGAACTACAGGAACTTCTCAACCTACTGTATCGAGGGGACGAACCATGAAAAACTGTTTGGAAATTCAGGGCCTGTGCAAGTCTTTCGGGGACTTTGCCCTGGACCATGTGAACCTGACCATCCCCGGTGGGACCATCATGGGGCTC
Source organism: uncultured Oscillospiraceae bacterium (assembly GCA_944385165.1). Taxonomy (GTDB): domain Bacteria; phylum Bacillota; class Clostridia; order Oscillospirales; family Oscillospiraceae; genus Lawsonibacter. The sequence continues at coordinate 4,068 of CALWWF010000177.1, read as the reverse complement.
ATCGGGGAGAACGGGGCGGGCAAGACCACCACCATCAAGTGCATTTTGAACCTGCTCCATCGGGACAGCGGAACCATCACCATTCTGGGAAACGACAACCTGGCCGGTGAGCGGGCCGCCAAGCTGGAGGTGGGCGTGGTGCTGGACGAGTGCTTCTTCCACGACACCCTGCGCCCCAAGGATTTAAATCGGATCTTAGGCCCCATCTATCCCACCTGGGACAATCGGCTCTTCGCAGACTATTTGAAAAAATTTCAGCTGCCCGAGGGGAAATATATCAAGGAGTTCTCCCGGGGCATGAAGATGAAGTTATCCCTCTCCGCCGCTCTGGCCCACCGGCCCAAGCTGCTGATTTTGGACGAGGCCACCGCCGGGCTGGACCCGGTGGTGCGGGACGAAATTTTGGACGAATTTTTAAACTTCATCTGCGACGAGGACCACGCCATCCTCATCTCCAGCCACATCACCAGCGACCTGGAGAAAGCGGCGGACTACATCACCTATCTGCATCAGGGCCGGGTGGCCCTGTCCGAGGCCAAGGACGACATCCTGGACCACTACGGCCGGGTGGGCTGCTCCGCCGCTGATCTGAAATTGATAGACCCGTCCGATGTTCTACGGGTGCGTAAAGGCTCCTTCGGCTGCGAGGCTTTGGTGGCCGACCGGGGTGCCTTCCATAAAAAGTACCCCAAGCTGATGGTGGACAAAATCAGTTTAGAGGACATTATGCTGTTTGTGGGAAAGGGGGAAGATGCATGAGCGGCCTGATTTGGAAAGACGCCCTGGTCATGCGCAAAACCATCAAATTTTACGTCATCTTTTTACTCGCCTACTTCGGTCTGGCGATTCTGGATATTTTTGAGCTCACCTTTGTGATCTCTTTCTCCACCGTCATTATCATGGTCATGCCCATCTCCTGTTTCTCCTTTGACGAGACGGCCAAGTGGGACCGGTTCTGCCGCTCCCTCCCCCTGGAACCCCGGACCATCGTGGGGGCAAGGTACCTGTTCACCCTGCTAATCCTGCTGGTGCTGGCCGCTTTCAGCGCTGTATGCACCCTTCTGCTGTTTCTGCTGGACATTGGGAGCGTGCCGCCCATAGAAAATATTGGCGCGATGCTGGGCTCCCTGGGTGCGGGACTGTTCATCGTAGATGTCATGCTTCCCCTGTGCTACAAACTGGGGCCGGAGCGGGCCCGGCCCTACCTGTTCGCTGTCATTTTCATCCCCTTCATCGCCTTCTTCCTGCTGATGGAGTTTGGTCCCGATCTGGGCCTGAGCCTGGAGTTTCTGAACCGGCTGCCGGAGATCAACGCCCTCGGGGTGATCGCCCTGATCCCCCTGGCCGGACTTCTGGGGTTGCTGCTCTCCTTCCTGATCTCCTGCCGCATCGTAGACCGAAAGGAGTTTTAGGCATGAAATGCCGCAGGTTCCTCCTGTGGGCGGGACGGGGATTGGCCGCGTGCTCCGGGCTGCTCCCCTTTACCGGGGCCATCCAGCCCGGCGGGGCCGCCGCATGGGGACTGCTTATTTTAGCGGTTCCGCTTCTGCTGGCTGGAGGCAGGGAGGCAGTATAGCTGATTTAGGTCTTATCCTCCATCCTTTTTATTCATCTGTCCAACGTGTATTGTGCTCCTACGCCCGCCCGCCGCACGGCTGAGGCTTCGGCCTTGACAGTACCCCTCACCTGTGCTATCATAGCGCCATGAAAATCTCGTGTGGATTTTTCCAGCCTTTGCTCGTTTCGCCACACAGCCTCCCCCCGGGGCGGCTGTGTGGTTTTTTTGCGGAAATTTCCCAAAGGAGGTACTGATTTTGGACGAGACCTTTATGAAGGAGCGGCCTGTCCTGCCGTTGCTGGCCTCCATGGCGCTGCCCATGGTACTGTCCATGCTGGTCAACTCTCTATACAACATCGTGGACAGCTTCTTCGTGGCCCAGATCAGCGAGGACGCCATGACCGCCCTCTCCCTGGTGTACCCGGTGCAAAACTTCATCAACGCTGTGGCCATCGGTTTCGGGGTGGGGATCAACGCAGTCATCGCCATCTGCCTGGGGGCCGGGGAGCACCGGCGGGCGGACACCGCCGCCACCCACGGGATGGTCCTGGCGGTGCTCCACGGCCTGCTTCTCACGGCGGGGTGTATCGCCGTGATGCCCTTCTTCCTCTCCCGGTTCACCAGCGACCCCACTGTGCTGGAGATGGGCCTTGCGTACTCCAACATCGCATTCTCCTTCTCGGTGGTCATCATGCTGGGGCTCTCCTTTGAGAAGATCTTCCAGGCGGTGGGCCGGATGAAGATCACCATGGCCGCCCTGCTCTCCGGGTGTATCTGCAATATCATCCTGGACCCCCTGCTCATCTTCGGCGTCGGCCCCTTCCCGGAGCTGGGCATCTCCGGGGCCGCCCTGGCCACCGGTTTGGGGCAGGTGCTCACCCTGGCCGTGTACCTCATCGCCTACCGCCTGGTCTCCATCCCGGTGCGCCTGCGCCGGGACTGCCTGGTTTTGGACGGCTCCATCGACCGCAGGCTCTACGGGGTGGGGGTGCCCGCTATTTTGAATCTGGCCCTCCCCTCCCTGCTCATCTCGGTGCTCAACGGCCTTTTGGCCTCCTACGCCCAGAGCTATGTGGTGATTTTGGGCATCTACTATAAATTGCAGACCTTCCTCTACCTCCCCGCCAACGGCATCGTCCAGGGCCTGCGGCCCCTCATCGGCTACAACTACGGGGCCGGGGAGCACGGGCGGGTGCGGCAGCTGTACAACGCCACTTTGTGCGCCAGCGGGGTCATCATGGCCCTGGGCACGGCGGTGTGCCTGCTGTGGGCGGAACCCCTCATGGGTCTGTTCGCCGACCAGCCGGACACCATCCAGGCGGGCGGGGCCGCCCTGCGGATCATCTGCGCGGGTTTCCTGATCTCCGCCGTGTCCGTCACCTCCTCCGGGGCTCTGGAGGGGCTGGGCAAGGGGGTGCAGTCCCTGGTCATCTCCCTGTGCCGGTACGTGGTGGTCATCCTCCCCGCCGCCTTCCTCCTGTGCCATGCCCTGGGACCGGACGAGGTGTGGCACGCCTTCTGGATCACTGAGGTGGTCACTGCCGGGGCGGCGTTTTTCGTCTACCGCAGGACCGTCAGTACCCACAGCGCTTAAAGCAATCAAAAAATCCGGACAAAACAAACCGGACCGCTTAAAAAGCGATCCGGTTTGTTTTGTTTATTTACTTCGATCTGGCCGCTCTGATCCAGTTACTCCTGCACGTTCTCGCCGAACTGCATCAGGATGGTAGCGGCCTCCGCGCGGGTGATGGTGCCGGTGGGCACGATGGTGGTCGCAGTGCGGCCGGTCATCAGACCCACGGCGTTGGCCCAGCTCACAGCCTCCACGGCCCAGTCGGAGATGCTGGCGTAGTCGGCATATCCGGCGAGGGTGGAGCTTCTCTGGCTGGTCTCATACCCGGCGTACTGGGCGTAGCGGTACATCATCAGAGCCATCTGCTCCCGGGTGATGGGGTCGTTAGGCCCGAACATGCCGTTGCCGTAGCCGCCCACAATGCCCTCGCCAGCGGCCCAAGCCACGGCCTGGGCATAGTAGTCGCTGCTGGACACGTCGGTGAAGGGGTTGGCGCCGCCGTCAGGGGAGCCGGCCAGACGCCACAGAATGGTGGCGATCATGCCGCGGGTGGTACCCACGTTGGAGCCGAAGGCAGTGGCGGCGGTGCCGCTCATCAGGCCGTTGTCATAGACGTAGACCACCGCGTCATAGAACCAGTCGCTGCCAGACACGTCCACAAAGGGCTCCGCAGCCGTCTCATTCTCCGCCGCGAAGATGGCCTCGACCGTCACCCGGCTGGCGGGCATCTGGAAGGTGTACCGGCCACCGCCGGCGGCAGTCACATCGACCTCGTCGCCGTTGGCGTCGGTGACGGTGAGCGTATCCAGCGCGTAGCCCCGGTTGGGCTCCACGGTCAGGGTGACCAGCACATCCCGGGAGGCGTTGCGGCGGTTTGCGGTCACGCTGCCGTTGCCATCAGTGTCGATGGTGATCGCATACTGAGTGGAGCCGCCAT
>CALWWF010000176.1 GCA_944385165.1 uncultured Oscillospiraceae bacterium | reverse complement strand
CCGCCCGCCACGGCAAGCTGCTGGGGGTGAACGAGCCCTTCCTGTACAAGGTGTGCGACACCGTCATCCACGAGAACGAGGGCCACTACCCCGAGCTGCGGGAGCGCCAGGACTATATCACCAAGGTTATCCGGGTGGAGGAGGAGAACTTTGCCAAGACCATCGACGGCGGCCTGAAGATTTTCCAGGATATGCTCGCCCAGCACCAGTCCAAGGGGGAGCAGGTCTTCTCCGGCCAGGACGCCTTCAAGCTCTACGACACCTACGGCTTCCCTGTGGACCTGACGGTGGAGATGGTGGAGGAGCAGGGAATGACCCTGGACGAGGAAGCCTTCCACCAGCTCATGGAGGAGCAGCGCCAGCGGGCCCGGAAGGCCCGGGAGGCCCTGGGCGATTTGGGCTGGGCCGGCGTGGAGTTCGGCAAGGACGTGCCCGAGACCGAGTTTATGGGCTATGAAAATACCTCCATCACCGGCGCGAAAGTGGTGGCCCTGGTGGTGGAGAACGAGCAGGCCGAGGAGCTGATGCCCGGCGTGGAGGGCATCGTGGTGCTGGACAAGACCCCCTTCTATGCGGAGATGGGCGGTCAGGTGGCCGACCACGGCGCCATCACCAAGAGCGGGGAGAGCGGCTGCCTGTTTACCGTCACCGACGTGCAGAAGAACAAGGGCGGCAAGTATATGCACTACGGCAAGGTGACCGAGGGCACCCTGAAGCTGGGTGACACCGTCTCCGCCCAGATCGACGTGCCCCGCCGCAACGCCGTCCGCCGTGCCCACACCGCCACCCATCTGCTCCACAAGGCCCTCCAGACCGTACTGGGCAGCCATGTGCACCAGGCCGGCTCTCTGGTGGAGCCCGACTACCTGCGCTTTGACTTCACCCACTTCTCCGCCATGACCGCTGAGGAGCTGGGCGAGGTCAACCGCATCGTGAACGAGTCCATTCTGGAGGGCTATCCGGTGGACACCAAGGTGATGGGCATCGAGGAGGCCAAAAAGACCGGGGCCACCGCCCTCTTCGGGGAGAAGTACGGCGACGAGGTCCGGGTGGTGGACATGGGCGGCTACTCCGTGGAGTTCTGCGGCGGCACCCATCTGGACAACACCGCTAAGGTGGGCGTGTTCCACATCGACAGCGAGTTTTCCGTGGCCAGCGGCGTGCGCCGCATTGAGGCCACCACGGGCCTGAAGTCCCTGGAGGTGATGAACCGTAACCAGGAGCTGCTGTTCCAGGCCGCCGCCGTCTTGAAGGCCAAGCCCGGCGAGCTGCGGGAGAAGGCGGAGCAGGTGATGAACGACCTGAAGCACATGCACCAGATGGTGGAGCACTTCAAGGCCAAGGAGTCCGCCGGCGAGGCGGAGCGCATCCTCTTCGGCGCCCATACGGTGGGGGACCTGCGGGTGCTCACCGCCACCGTGCCCGAGGCGGACGCAGGGAAACTGCGGCAGATGGGCGACCTGCTCCGGGACAAGGCCCCCAACGGCGTGGGCGTGCTGGCCAGCGTCAACGGGGAGAAGGTCACCTTCCTTGCCGTGTGCGGCAAGGAGGCCGTGGCCCACGGCATCAAGGCCGGGGAGATCATCAAGGCCGTCACCGCCATCTGCGGCGGCAAAGGCGGCGGCAAGCCCGACAGCGCCATGGGCGGCGGCAATGACGTGTCAAAGCTGGACAACGCCCTGGCCAGCGTAGACGATTTCGTGCGGGCGAAGCTGGGGCTGTAAGCCGCCCATGGCGCTCCCCGGGAACCCAAGGCGAGCCCAGCGCAGCGGGTCGCCTTGGGAGAGGAGGAGCAAGGGAGCGAAGCGGACTTTGCGACGACGAGGGCGGCGGCAATGACGTGTCAAAGCTGGACAACGCCCTGGCCAGCGTAGACGACTTCGTCCAGGCAAAGCTGGGACTGTAAAAGTCCTTCCATCCATTTTTGAGAAGCGGGTGGTCCCTTTGGGGCCGCCCGCTTTCTGTTTTCTGGGGTGCTTGGAACAAAAAGTTTTGTTCCCGCTGTCACAAAATCCGGGGAAGGGTTGTGTCATAGACAGAACGAGGAAAGGAGGGAATGGAGATGGGAACGGTCCGCAGCCGGGAGGAGATGGCGGAGTGTTATGGCCGGCATGGAAAGATGGTCTATCAGATTTGCCTCATGCTGCTGAAAAACGTGCCGGATGCGGAGGACGCGGCCCAAAACGTCTTCCGCAAGGCGCTGGAGTATGACAAACCCTTTCGGGACCCGGAGCATGAAAAGGTCTGGCTCATCGTCACGGCCCGGAATGAGTGCAAAAACCAGCTGAAACACTGGTGGCGCACCCGGCGGGGGAGCCCGGAGGATCTGGAGAAACTCTCCTGCGCCCCGCCCGGCGAGGGCGGGGAGGATTTGCGGAAGCTGATCTGGGAGTTGCCGGAGAAGTACCGCCTGGCCCTGTATCTCCACTACTACCAGGGATACTCTACCCAGGAGATCGGCGGGATGCTGGGCCGGGACCCGGTCACCATACGGGCCTGGCTGTCCCGGGGACGCAAGAAACTGAAACTGCGATTGGAGGAGGAAGAGTATGGACCTTCATAAACTGCACCAAGCCTTTGACCAGTTTTCCCCCACCCAGGAACAGAGCAAGGCCATGCTGGACAGGATCCTGGAGCAAGAATCCGAGCGAAAGCCCATGAAGAAGCTGAAAAAGACCGCCGTAGTGCTGCTGGCGGCGGCGCTGATGCTGTCTGCCTGCGCCTTCGCGGTGGTGTCCGGGGTGGATCAAGCTCTGCTGCGCTATTTTGGGGTGGAAGCGGAGGACGCGACCTTGCTGTCCCCCATGGCAGTTCCTTTGGACATCACCATGGAGGACAACGGCTGTACCTTGGAGGTGAAGCAGGTCCTGGCGGACCAGTATGCTGCCATGATTTTGGTGGAGTTCACCGCCCCGGAGGGGGCGGTGTTGGACGGGGAGCGGTATGAGCTCGGTACTGTCCAGGCCGACGGCTCCACCTTGGGGTGGGAGATCACCGCGCCGGATGGCGAGAGAATAAAGGGAGGAAGTATTCTCTGGAAAACGTTGGAGGATGGCGACCCGGCGGATAACCATGTCACCCTACTCTATGACATCCAACCTATGGCGGGGGAACCCAGTCTTTTGGGATGTACGGTGGACCTGACCCTGACCAGGTTCTACCAATCAGAAAGCGGGGTCCTGGCTCCGCCCCTGTTTACCGGAGATTGGTCATTTTCTTTAATGATCCCGGAAGAAGACCCGGGGAAATACCTGCCGCTCCAGCAGCCCTTTGACGTGGAGGGCCGCTGCGTCCAACTCTCGGCTATCTACGTCTCGCCGCTCTCCCTGACAGTGGAGATGCAGGAGGCACAGGACCGGGTGGTGGATATTTTCGAGTACGTCGTGGACAACTGGGAGGGGAATATCTCTCTGACAACGGTGGAGGGCGAGACCATCCAAATTACAGACACTGGGCCAATGTTCAGCAACCGAGAAGGAGAACAGACCGGTTCGGAGTGGAGCTGGGGCAAGGAAGAGGGACGCTTCCGCTTCCTGCCGGAGCGCATCATCGACCCGGCGGAAATTGACTCCGTCACCTTCTTTGGCACGACCATTCCCCTCACTCCTTAACCGCATTGCAAAGCTGGGAGCGCCGACGCGCTCCCAGTTTTTTTGAAAAATTCTGCTCGCTGCTCAACACTCCGGTGTGGAAAATTGTATGATAAATAGAAAGACAAGAAAGGAGGCATGCATGGATGGACAGCGTGCGCAGCCGGGAGGAAGTGGCCAGCCTCTACCGGAAATACGTGTCCATGGTCTATCAGATCTGTCTGGTGCTGATGAAAAATGTGCCGGACGCGGAGGACGCGGTGCAGAACGTCTTCCGAAAGGTGATGGAGTACGGAAAGCCTTTTCAGGGTCCGGACCACGAGAAGGCCTGGCTCGTCGTCACCGCCCGGAATGAGTGCAAAAACCAGCTCAAGCACTGGTGGCGCACCCGCCGGGAGAGCGAGGAGACCTTAAATAACCTGACCTGGCAGCAGCCGGAGGACGGGGAGCTGTGGGAGCTCATTTTGACCCTGCCGGAGAAGCACCGCCTGGTGCTCTATCTCCACTACTATCAGGGGTACTCCTCCCAGGAGATGGGGAGAATTTTGGGCAAAAATCCCTCTACCGTCCGCACCTGGCTGGTGCAGGCCAGGCAGAAGCTGAAAGAAAAGCTGGAGGTGGAAGAGTATGGACGACCGTAATATCCGCCGGGTCTTTGACCAGGTGCGCCCCACCCGGGAGCAGGAGGAGGCCATGCTGGAGCGCCTCCTGGCCGGGACGGAAAGGACGGAACGAAAGCCTATGAAAAAGACGAAAAAAGCCGCCGCGGTGCTGTTGGCGGCGGTGGTGATGCTGGCAGCCTGCGCCTTTGCGGTGGTGTCCGGGCTGGACCAGCGGCTGATGGACTACTTTGGATTTGACGAAGGGGAGGAAAACCTGGTGGACGGTTCGTGGGTCCAGGTGGACCAGTCCCACACCTACGCCAACGGCTGGACTGTGGAGATCAAGCAGCTTCTGGCGGACCGGTATTCTGTGTCGGTGCTGGCAAATCTGGTCGCTCCGGAGGATGATATGCCAAAGGAGGGGGAGGAAACTGTGGCACTGGAAATGGACGTGAAACTTTTGGACCAACAAGGAAATCGCCGTGTGATCCAAGCGGGAAGTTATGAATATGCCGCGCTGGAGGACGCCGACCCCAATGACCGGGAGTTCCCCATGCTGTGGGGATTCCAGCTGGCAGACGCCGGCGTGGAACACTTTACTGGGGGCAGCGTGGAACTGACCCCGGTGGACCTGGTCCGCAGTTTAGGTTCGCGGGTGGATTTCCGGGATGAGCCGTGGAGCTGCACCGTCCCCCTGCCGGAAGGGAGTTCCGGGCTGTCCTTCCCGGTGAACGGGACGCTGGAGCTGAAGGACGGGAGCGTGCCGCTGCCGGAAGTCTATCTCTCCCCCATCCGCGTGGCCTTTGTGCTCAGCGAGCCTACGCGGGAACTCCAAGAGAATATGGAGTATCTGTTTGATATGGACCACACCAAGGAGGTCTCGGTCACGCTGTCGGACGGCCGGAGCATCGCTATGCGCAACGAAGGTATGACCATGTCCATCGACGAGCCGGGGGATGACCCGGAGGAGAGCGCGGGACTGCTGCTCTTCTGGCCGGAGGAGTTTATCGACCCGGTGGAGGTGGCCTCCGTTACCATCCTGGGGCAGACCTTCTCCCTGGAGGGGCTGACGCCCACAGCGGGATAACATTCATACGGGAATATGGGAAGGCCGGGAGCGCTGTGCTCCCGGCCCTTTCTATCTGTCATATTCCAAATATACGCCGTAGGGGAGGGACTTGCCCCTCCTGAGTTTTAGAGGGTTTCGCCGCCCCGGCGGCGACCTACTTTGCCCGTGGCGGCAAAGTAGGCAAAACGCCACCGGGGGACGGCTCAGGATGAGCGCTTACGCGCTCATATTCGCCCACCCTACCCCCTCTGGCCCTTCGGGCCATCTCCCCCTGACAGGGGGAGGGGGCCCCTGGACCCCCTTTTTACGGGGGCCGCCAATGCGGAAAACTTGGCAGTCATCGCAAAGGCGCGGGTGGCTCAGCTTCGTCGTCGCGGATTCCGTATCCCTCGCTTCGCCCTGGCGGGCAAAGCTCGCTCACTGCATCGCTCCTCCTCTCCAACGCGAAACCGCTTCGCTGGGCTTCGCGTTGGGGGCCGCCTTCGGCGGCCTATTTTTGAGCCGTTTCTTGAAAGCGCGCCTTTGTGTGGGTGGGGCTCAATTGCGGCTCAGAAAGACGGCGTGACCTGACAGAAACACGAATTTTTGGGGACCCGCCCAGCTCTTCAACTGGGTAGGGGAGACCCTTGGGTCTCCCGCCAAGGCTTCTCCCTGCCAGGGGGAAGCTGTCAGCCGTAAGGCTGACTGATGAGGGTGGGTATCGAATTTCTGCATCTTTCTTTAAACGCGCACCCTCATCCGCCTCGCATACGCTCGGCACCTTCCCCCTTGGAGGGGGAAGGCTTTATAGAAGAGATGCCCAAAGGTTACCGCAGAGGCGAAACGAAGTTTCGCAGAAAGTTCTTTTGCTTACTTTTCTTTCAAGAAAAGTAAGTTAAGAAAAGTAAGAGACGAGGAGGTCGACGCAGGCGCCGTAGGAGCGGATGCCCAGGTCCTGGTCGTTGCCTTTCAGGAAGGAGTCGTACACCTGCTCCGCCGCGTCGTCCACAGGGGAGGAGAGGGCGGCCCAGTAGGCGTTGTTGTAGTTCCAGTCGTTGGCCAGCTCCTGGGTGAAATACTGCTGGACAATGGCGTTCCAGGCGTCCGGGTCCACGGGGGCGAGGGCGTTGCACAGGTGGATGAGCCCCATGAGATAGCCGGAGTACTGGAACACCGGGTCCCCGCTGGTGACGGCGGCGGCGATGCCCACGAAGTTGGCCTCCTGCTCTGAGGCCA
>CALWWF010000175.1 GCA_944385165.1 uncultured Oscillospiraceae bacterium | reverse complement strand
CGCTCTCCCGATCTCGAGCCCAGGCGTCTGAGGCCGGGGCGCGGGGGGGGCACAGGCCTCCGCCACCGGCGCAGCTTCCGCCCCGCCTGACTCATCAGCAGCCGCAGGGAGTCCCGCAGCAGCTCCTCTCTGGGCTCCTCTCCCCGCTGTCCCGACAGCAGCTCGGACACCGTCAGCCCCAGGCAGTCCCCCAGCGGCTCCAGCAGGGACAGGTCGGGGAAATTCAGGCCCCGCTCCCACTTGCTCACCGCCTGGGCGGACACATGGAGAGCCTGGGAGAGTTCCTTCTGGGTCAGGCCTCTCTCCTTCCGGGTCTGGGCGATCAGCGCCCCGGTCTTATGGGCGTCCATGGCCTCACCTCCCGCCTCCAGCATAACCCGCCGGGGCCGTTTTGACAAACAACCTGTGGTTGAGACTGTCAAAAAAGTGGCTATAGCCACTTTTTCGAGGTGGTAAGCACGCAAGTCGGGACTCGATTCCTTACGGAAAAGTCGCCCCGACTTGCGTGAGAGGTGTCATTTCCGAGGCACCTCCCCCAGGGGCCCTTCTCTTGCCCCTGCGGGGCAATTCACCTTGTGTCCCCGGAAATGACAGGATTTCATTTTATTCCGCCGTTTTGACGGCGGAACTCCTTGCAGGAGGGCTTTTAAGAAAATGCCGTGGTTGAGCGTTACTTTCCCACGCAGAACCGCCGGAAGATGCGGTCGGTCACATCCTCGGACACGGACTGGCCGGTAAGCTCCCCCAGGGCGGAGAGGGCCTCCTCCACGTCGGTGAGCAGGGCGTCGGGGGTGACCCCGGCCCGGAGGGCCTCCAGGGCCCGCTCCACCCCCTCCAGGGCCTGCCGGGCGGCCTGGGCCTGGCGGGCGTTGGTGAGCAGTTCCCCATAGCCGGAGCCGGTGTCTTTGGGGAAGAGCTCCGCCACCGCCTGGGACAGCCCCTCCAAACCCTCGCCGGTCCTGGCGCTCAGCTCCACCACGGGGGGCATGGGGTCCACCGTCCATGCGGGAGCGGGGGCGGCGGGCAGGTCCCCCTTGGTCCGCACCAGGATGGTGGGGGCCAGGGACATGGCCTTGGCCAGCAGTTCCCGGTCCTCCTCCGCGGCGGGGACGGAGCGGTCCCACAGCACCAGGATCAGCTCCGCCTCCTCCATGGCCGCCCGGCTGCGCTCCACCCCCAGCCGCTCGATGGGGTCGCCGCTCTCCCGCAGCCCGGCGGTGTCGATCAGCCGCAGGGGCACGCCCCCCAGCTCCACCGTCTCCTCCACCGTGTCCCGGGTGGTGCCGGGGATGTCGGTGACGATGGCCCGCTCGTACCCCGCCAGGGCGTTGAGCAGGGAGGACTTGCCCGCGTTGGGCCGCCCCACCAGGGCGCACTTCACCCCCCGGCTGAGCCGCTGCCCCCGGCGGTAGGTGGCCAGCAGCCGGGTGAGGGCCCCCTCCTGGGCTTCCAGCTCCCCGGCCAGGCGTTCCTGGGTGAAGGGGTCGATGTCCTCGTCGGGGTAGTCCAGCACCGCGTGGAAGTGGGCCATCACGTCCACCAGGGCGGAGTAGATCTCCCCCACCCGGCGGCTCAGGGCCCCGGACAGCTGCCCCGCCGCGTGGCGGGCCCCCTCCCGGCTCTGAGCGTCCAGCAGGTCCGCCACCGCTTCCGCCTGGGCCAGGTCCATCCGGCCGTTGAGGAAGGCCCGCTGGGTGAACTCCCCCGGCCCCGCCTGCCGGGCCCCCCGGGCGAAGAGGGACTCCAGTCCCAGGGTGAGCACCATGGGGGAGCCGTGGCAGTGGAGCTCCGCCGTGTCCTCTCCGGTGTAGCTCTTGGGCCCCCGGCTGTAGGTGCACAGCACCCGGTCGATGACCGCCCCCTCCCGGTCCAGCAGGTCCCCGTACACCAGGGTGCGCACCGGGTGGTCCAGCAGCCCCCCGCCCCCCAGGGGGCGGAAGCAGCCGGCGGCGATGTCCGCCGCCCGGGGACCGGACAGGCGCAGAATGCCGATGGCCCCCGGCCCGGCGGAGGTGGCGATGGCGGCGATGGTATCGGTTTGGGTGGACATAACGCTGCTCCCTCCTCTTGCGGTGGAAAACCGGCCCCCGGCGCTTGGGAGGCCCGGTTCCTGCAAAACAAAAGATTGGTACATTTTCTTGGAAACCACCTCTTGACAGGGGCGTTTCCCCGGGAAACGGGTCAAAAAAGCGGGTTCCACACATTCCACACAGAGGTGTGGAAAACCCTGTGGAAAGTGTGGACAACCCTTGCGCCCCAGGCTTTTCCACTTTCCACAGTGGGCTGCAAAAGCCCCCAAATCTCCCTCCGGTCAACCTGCCCAAACCGGCGGGGCTTTCCCCGCCCGGCGGCGGGGGGCCAATCCCAGCGCCGGGGGAAAATGCAGGAATTTTACCGGGGCTGGGCGATTCTTTTGGTTCTATGAGGAATTTCGCCGCCTACTTTTCTTGAAAGAAAAGTAGGCAAAAGAACTTTGTGCGAAACTTCGTTTCGCCTCTTTCTAGGCAGGCACTTCGTGCCTAGATTCGCCTTATCCCCGGACCCCCGTTACGGGGGTTATCCCTTCGGCGTTGTGCGGCCCTTCCGGCGCGCAAAATTTGAGTGAGTGTCTAAATCCCCGCCGGGCCACTGGGCCCTGGGCGGGTGGAAATTTAGAATTGATGCGGTTCAACAACCGCGCCTGGGCGTTTCGAGCCAACGGTACCTAGGCTGTTGACGGCGGGCGGGGCTGAGACCGGCCCCTACGGCGAATTCGGAACGATTCTTGGAATTTCGTAGGGGCGGGTCCCAGACCCGCCCGTCCAAAGCCTTCCCCTGGGGGAAGGTGTCACGACCGCAGGTCGTGACGGATGAGGGGAACGGTAACAGGTTTTGCTACCCTTTCGTCAAACGCACCATAAGCCTTCCCCCTTCCAGGGGGAAGCCTTGGCGGAACCCCAGCCCCATCTGGAAAAGCCTCCCCCCTCCGGGGGGCCGGAAGGGGGAGGCGGCGGTGTGGAATCGAAGTCAGTCCAGGCGCTTGAGGATGGCCCGGGCGGCCTGCACGCCAGAGGCCCCGGCTTGGGCCAGGCCCCGGGTGACGCCGGCCCCGTCGCCGGCGGCGAAGAAGTTGGGGATGGCGGTCTCCAGCTCCCCGGTGAGCTGGAGGCGGGCGGAGTAGAACTTCACCTCCGCCCCGTAGAGGAGGGTGTCGTGGTTGGCGGTGCCTGGGGCGATCTTGTCCAGGACGTAGATCATCTCGATGATGTCGTCCAGCTGCCGCTTGGGCAGGGCCAGGGACAGGTCGCCGGGGACGGCGGCGGTGAGGGTGGGCCGGGTGAAGGACTTGCTCAGCCGGTGCTCGTTGGTGCGCACCCCCTTCACCAGGTCCCCGAACCGCTGCACCAGCACCCCGCCCGCCAGCATGTTGCTGAGGGAGGCGATGTGCTTGCCGTAGCGGTAGGGCTCGTTGAAGGGCTGGGTAAACCGGTTGGACACCAGGAGGGCAAAGTTGGTGTTCTCGCTTCTCAGCTTGGGGTCGGCGTAGGAGTGGCCGTTCACCGTGTTGATGCCCTCCACGTTCTCGGCCACTACGTGGCCGTAGGGGTTCATGCAGAAGGTGCGCACCTGGTCCCCGTACTGCTGGGTACGGTAGACCAGCTTGGACTCGTACACCACGTCGGTGATGTGCTCGAACACGGAGGCGGGCAGCTCCACCCGCACGCCGATGTCCACCTGGTTGTTCAGCAGTTCCAGGCCCAGGCCCTTGCACTGGT
>CALWWF010000174.1 GCA_944385165.1 uncultured Oscillospiraceae bacterium | reverse complement strand
GGTCACAGGTTCGAGCCCTGTTGTTCCCACCACCCCCTTTACTACCTGGCTCGGTAGTTCAGTTGGTTAGAACGCCGGCCTGTCACGCCGGAGGTCGAGGGTTCAAGTCCCTTCCGAGTCGCCACTTACTTTCTTTTGAAAAAGAAAGTAAGCAAAGAAAACTTTCTTCTAAGTTCTCCTGCTTGCTTTTATTTTGAAAGAAAGACTTGCCTCTGTAGCTCAGTTGGTAGAGCAGAGGACTGAAAATCCTCGTGTCGTTGGTTCGATTCCGACCGGAGGCACCAACAACCCAAGTCCTGGAAGGACTTCCCTTCCAGGCAATCTGCGAGTGTAGCTCATCTGGTAGAGCGCCACCTTGCCAAGGTGGAGGTAGCGAGTTCGAGCCTCGTCACTCGCTCCAATTTTATGGAGCGTGTTTCGCTCCAGATGGTGCCATAGCCAAGTGGTAAGGCAGAGCTCTGCAAAAGCTCCACGCCCCAGTTCAAATCTGGGTGGCACCTCCAAAACGAAAGGACATCCGAAAGGATGTCCTTTCGTTTTGGATTTCGGTAGCCAAAGGCTGCCTCCACCCTTCGGAGATTAAAATGCTCAGGGCGGCAAAGCCGCCCATCTCCGCGCTAAGTGCCGCCGCTGCGCGGCGGTTGCGCTTCGAAACGCGCCTGCGGGCGCAGTCCGCCAAGGTTTTCGCCTGCGGCGAAAACGCTTGTACGGCGCATAAGCGCCGCCGGCCAGAAGGCCGGTTTTGGGTTTCGTGGACCAAGTGCCCGCTCTCCCGCCCCTGCGGCACGGCCTGGAAGGGCCGTATCAAACATGACGAAATCGGAGGTACGGTCATGGCCCATGTGGTAGAAATCACCGACATCGCCGCCCCTGAACTGCGGCCCTACACCCAGCTCACCCACGCCCAGCTGCGCCGGCGGCGGGAGCCGGAGGAGGGCCTTTTCATCGCCGAGAGCGCCAAGGTCATCTCCTGCGCCCTGGACGCCGGCTGCTGCCCCCTCTCCTTCCTCATGGAGCGCAGGCACCTCCCCGCCTTTCTGGAACACCTGGGGGACCAGTGCGGGGACGTCCCCATCTACATCGGGGACCGGGAGGTGCTCTCCCATCTCACCGGCTATGAGCTCACCCGGGGGATGCTCAGCGCCATGCACCGCCCCGCCCTGCCCGGCGTGGAGGAGCTGTGCCGAAAGGCCCGCCGGGTGGTGGTGCTGGAGAACATCACTGACGCCACCAACGTGGGGGCCATTTTCCGCTCCGCCGCCGCCCTGGGGATGGACGGGGTGCTGGTCACCCCCTCCTGCTGCGACCCCCTCTACCGGCGGGCCGTCCGGGTGAGCATGGGGACGGTGTTCCAGATCCCCTGGACCTGGATGGGCAGCGATTCCTCCCAGTGGCCCCAGCCCGGGCTCTCCCGGCTGCGCTCCCTGGGGTTCAAGACGGTGGCCATGGCCCTCAGCGACCGGTCGGTCCCCATCGACGACCCGGCCCTTGCCGGGGAGGAGAAACTGGCCATTGTATTGGGCTCTGAGGGGGACGGCCTCTCCCCTCATACCATCGCGGCGTGCGATTACACCGCCCGCATCCCCATGTCCCACGGGGTAGACTCCCTGAACGTGGCCGCCGCCGGCGCGGTGATCTTCTGGCAGCTCCGGCCCCGCCATTCTTAATTCTTCATTCTGAATCAGGCTTCTTTCGCGGAGGGCTGCCGGACCGGCGGCCTTCCGCGTTGGTGTTTTCCCCCAAAGATAGAGTTTTTTTGCCTTTTTATTCAGGTTGTGCTATAATGCTCACCATGCTGCGAAACTTTTGAAAAAACACGAGGTTTTTGCCATGGAAAAGCTGTATGAGGATAATCCTTACCTCACCCGTTTCTCCGCCCGGGTCCTCTCCTGTGTCCAGGGGAAGAAGGGGTGGGACGTGATCTTGGACCAGACCGCCTTCTACCCCGAAGGGGGCGGACAGCCCTACGACCTGGGCGTTCTGGGGGACGCGCAGGTCCTGGAGGTCCACGAGCGGGAGGGCCATGTGGTCCACACCTGTTCCGCCCCCCTGCCTGTGGGGGAGCAGGTGGAGGGGGAGATCGACTGGCCCCGCCGCTTTGACCTGATGCAGCACCACTCCGGGGATCACATCGTCTCCGGCCTGGCCCATGCCAAGTACGGCTGTGACAACGTGGGCTTCCACATGGGGGCGGACGTGATCACCATCGACTTCAATGTGGAGCTCACCTGGGAGCAGGTGGAGGCGCTGGAGGCGGCGGCCAACCGGTATATCTGGGAGGACCACCCGGTCCAGGTCACCTACCCCTCCCCGGTGGAGCTGGAACACCTGGACTACCGCAGCAAAAAGGCCCTCACCGGTCGGGTGCGCATCGTCTCCTTCCCAGGGGCGGACGTGTGCGCCTGCTGCGGCACCCATGTGTCCTCCTCCGGCCAGGTGGGTCTGGTGAAGCTGCTCTCCTGCCAGAAATTCCGCTCCGGGGTGCGCATCGAGTTGGTGTGCGGCCAGCGGGCCTTCTCCTATCTGTCCAAGGTGTGGGAGCAGAACCGCCAGGTCTCCAACCTGCTCTCCGCCAAGCCTCTGGAGACCGGCGCGGGGGTGCAGCGGCTTTTGGATGAGAACCAGGCCCTGAAAACCCGGGTCCACTCCCTGGAGGAGGAGCAGTTCACCGCCCTGGCCCAGCGGTACCAGGGGGCGGGCGATGTTGTGCTCTTCGTCCCGGACCTGGGCCCTGACAGCTTGCGGCGGCTCACAGGAGCCGTCCAAGCAGCCTGCGGCGGCCGCTGCGCCTGTTTTTCCGGCTCGGACGGGACTGGATACCGGTACGCCGTGGGGCTGCCTGACGGGGACCTGCGCCCCTTTGGGAAGGCCCTCAATCAGACCCTCCAGGGCCGGGGCGGCGGCAAACCGGAGTTCATTCAGGGCTCGGTCCAGGCCTCCCGCTCCGCCATCCAGGACTTCTTCGCCGCCGGAGCCTGACTCTCTGTCCCCCTCCCCTCTTCCATAACGCGATAAGGAGTTTTTATGGAGTATACCGCTTATCAGCTCACCTGGTTCTTTCTGATTTATTCCTTCCTGGGCTGGCTGCTGGAGACCGCCTTGGCCGCGGCCCGAAAGGGACGGCTGCTCAACCGCGGCTTCCTCAACGCCCCCTTCTCCCCCGTCTACGGCCTGGCCTCCATCCTCTTCGCCGTGTTCCTCCCGGAACTGCGCAGCGCTCCCCTCTTTCTCTTTTTGGGCGGCATGCTTTTGGCCACCGCCCTGGAGCTGATCACCGGTATCCTGCTGGAGCGCATTTTTAGACAGAAATGGTGGGATTACTCCCAGGAGCCCTGGAACTTCGGCGGGTACATCTGTCTGAAATACTCCCTGGTCTGGGGTGTGCTGGCCCTGTTCTGTCTCTTTCTGGGCAACCCGCTGCTGACGGCCCTGTCTGATTGGCTGCCTCAGACGGTAGGCCGCATCCTTCAGATTGTCATCCTGGCCCTGCTGGCCGTGGACTTCCTGGGCTCCTGGGCCGCCGTCCTTCAGCTCAGCGGCAGCATCCGGGAGCCCAGCGAGGTCTCCCGCCGGTGGAAGCGGCTCTCCGACGCCCTGGACAACGCCGTCACCCGGGCCATCCAGCGGCGCATGGCCCGGGCCTATCCCAGCCTGGAGCGGGAGCTGCTGAGGCGGGAGCGCCGGGGGCGGGCCAAGAGAGTCCCCGCCCAGGTATTTGCCCAGGGCTGCAGCTTTTACAAGCTGGCCTGGATCTTCTTCCTCGCCGCCCTGCTGGGGGACCTGTTTGAGATGGTCTTCTGCCGGCTGTCCATGGGGGAGTGGATGAGCCGCAGCAGTGTGCTCTACGGCCCCTTCTCCATCGTGTGGGGCTTTGCCGCGGTGATGCTCACCGCCCTGCTCTACCGCTATCGGGAGCGGCGGGACGGGTTCCTCTTCCTCTTCGGTACTGTGCTGGGGGGCGCGTATGAGTACGGCTGTTCGGTGCTCTCTGAGCTGCTGTTCGGCACCATCTTCTGGGACTACAGCCACATCCCCTTCAACCTGGGGGGACGCATCAATCTGCTCTACTGCTTCTTCTGGGGCATCGCCACGGTGGTGTGGCTGAAGGGCCTCTATCCCCGCCTGTCCAAGCTCATCGAGCGGCTGCCCATGCGCTTGGGAAAGGTGCTCACCTGGGTCATGCTGGTCTTTATGGTGGGAAACATCGCCCTGTCCGCCCTGGCCTACGGCCGCTATGTAGAGCGCACCACCCTGGACCAGCCGCCCCAGTCCGCCATCTCCCAGTTTTTAGACGACCACTACCCCAACGAGCGCATCGAACAGGTCTATCCCAGCGCCAAGTATGTGGGGTGACCGATTTCCCCAAATCAAACCAAGCGGGCGGCTGTGTCCAGCCGCCCGCTTGGTTTACGCATCCTCTACTCCGCCCCGAACCACAGCCGCACCGCCCAGGCGGCGGCCAGAAAGCCGGTGAGATCGGCGCACAGGGCCGCCGGGATGGCATACCGGGTCCGGGAAACCCCCACCGCCCCGAAGTAGACGGCTACGGTATAAAATGTCGTCTCGGTGCAGCCCAGCATCACCGCCGCCACCCGGCCCAGATAGGAATCCGGGCCGTAGGCCTCCATCAGCTCCGCTCCCACCCCCAGGGCGGCGGAGCCGCTGATGGGCCGCACCAGCATCAAGGGAAGCAGTTCCCCAGGGACCCCCACCCGGTCCAGCAGGGGGGCCAGGGCCTGGGCGGCCAGCCCCAGGGCGCCGGAGGAGCGGAGCATGTACACCGCCGTCATCAGGGCGATGAGGGCCGGAACGATGCGCAGCAGCACCTCCAGCCCCTCTCCCGCCCCCTGGAGCAGGGCGCCGTACACGTCCACCCGCTTCCCCACGCCGTAGAGGGCCACGCCAGCCAAAATCGCCGGGACCACCATGGCAAACAGCAGATCCATTCTCAATCCCTCCAGACCCGTGCCAGGAGCTTACAGGCCAAGATTCCCACCCCCACCGACAGCACGGAGGAGAGCCATACGGCGGGCAGAATGTCAAATGGGGTCCCGCTCCCCGCTGCCGCCCGGACGGAGGCCACCGTGGTGGGGATCAGCTGGATGGAGGCGGTATTGCAGACGATCAGCGTACACATCTCATCGGACGCCCGCCCCGGGCTGCGCCGCTCCATCCGCCGCACCGCCTCGATGCCCAACGGCGTGGCTGCATTGCCCAGCCCCAACAAATTGGCGGACACGTTGGCCGAAATGCTGTCCAGGGTCCTCCGGTCCTCCGCCGCCTGGGGGAACAGCAGGCGCAGCACCGGCCGCAGCAGCCGGGAGAGCTTCTCCGCCAGACCGGAGCGGCGCATCACCTCCATCACCCCCGTCCACAGGCACAGCATCCCCGCCATGGACACGCACAGCTCCACCGCCGCCTGGGCGCCCTCTACCGCTGCCGCGGCCACTTGCTCCCCCTGGCCAAGGGCCAGTCCGCACAGGATGGACAGGACCACCATCCCCGTCCAGATCCAAGCCATCGTCATGGCGCGTCTCCCCCTCTCGTCCCAATTATACGGAGGACGGAGGAGGAAAATGTCCCATTTTTGTTCGACAAAAAACGGCTTGATTTTTTGTTTTTTTAAGATGCACGGAAATAATTTGTCGGTTTTTGCAATATTTTCACATAAGTGGTTGACAGAATCGATCTTTGTAGTATAATGAGATTTACCGTTTTCGGTATTCTTTTACAGATTCCGTGCCGCCTCGCGCTTCGCTCGCCGGGGCGGGTCACAAGGAAAGGATGGTTAAAGTGAAATCGACCGGCATTGTGCGAAAAGTGGACGAATTAGGCCGTATTGTGCTGCCCATTGAGCTGCGCCGTACTCTGGACATTGCGGAAAAGGATTCTCTGGAGATTTACATGGATGGTCCTTCCATCGTCTTGAAGAAGTATCAGCCCGCCTGTATCTTTTGCGACGACGCAAAGGACGTGATCGTGTTCCACGGAAAGAACATTTGCCCCAAGTGCATCAAGGCCCTGCAGGAGGCGCTGAATAACGACTGAACCGAGTTCAGCCTGTGTTCGCCCTTTCTGAAATCGTCACTCCGTTCCGGTTGGGACGGAGTCTCTTTTTGTCCGGCAGTTCGGAATACACAAAACGCCGCCTGTATGGGAGACATACAGGCGGCGTTTTTTCATTGGATCAAACAGGAATGGGATAATGTTCGGTGAAGCACCCGTCGCAGAAGCCGCACTTGGCGTCCGGCGCCAGCTTGTGCAGGTTCTCCAGAGAGAGGTAGCCCAGGCTGTCCGCCCCCGTCAGCTCCCGGATCTCCTCCACCGTGTGACTGCATGCGCTGAGCCGGTCCTTGTTGGGGATGTCGGTACCGAAGTAGCAGGGGGCGATGAAGGGAGGGGCGGAAACGCGCATGTGGACCTCTTTGGCCCCCGCCTCCCGCAGCAGGCCGATGATCTGCCGGCTGGTGGTCCCCCGGACGATGGAGTCGTCCACCATCACCACCCGCTTGCCTTGGATCTCGCTGCGCAGCACGGCCAGCTTGATGCGCACCGCCTGCTCCCGGCTGGCCTGATCCGGGGTGATGAAGGTGCGGCCCACATAGCGGTTTTTCACAAAGCCCACCCCGTAGGGGATGCCGCTCTCCTGGGCGTAGCCCTGGGCGGCGTCCAGGCCGGAGTCGGGCACCCCGATGACCAGGTCGGCCTCCACCGGGTGCTCCTGAGCCAGGAGCTTTCCCGCGTTCACCCGGGCCTGGTGGACCGACTGCCCGGCGATCACCGAGTCGGGGCGGGCGAAGTAGATATACTCAAAGATGCACATGTGGGACAGCCCCCGGCAGTTGTCCCGGATGGAGCGCACCTGGCCGTCCTCCACCACTACGATCTCCCCGGGCTCCAGCTCCCGCTCCAGCTCGCCCCCCACGCTGGCGATGGCGCAGGACTCGGAGGCGAACAGGACGGCGTCCCCCTTCCGGCCCATGCACAGGGGGCGGAAGCCCCAGGGGTCCCGGCAGGCAATCAGTTTCCGGGGGGACATGACCAGCAGGGAGAAGGCCCCCTTCAAATTCCGGGCGGCATAGCACACCGCGTCCTCCACGCTGCGGCAGTGGAGCCGGGCCTGGGCGATGGCGTAGGCGATGAGCTCGGAGTCGCTGGTGGTGTGGAAAATGGCCCCCTTGTACTCAAAGTCCCGGCGGAGCTGGTCCACCCCCACCAGATTGCCGTTGTGGACCACCGCCAGGGTGCCCTTCACGTATTTGATGGTCAGGGGCTGGGCGTTCTCCCGCTCGCCGGCCCCGGTGGTGGCGTAGCGCACATGGCCCACCGCCATGGTGCCGTTGAGCCTGTCCAGGGTCTCCTTGTCAAAGACCTCGCTCACCAGGCCCACGTCCTTGTAAAAGGACTGCTCCCGGCCGTTGATGGCCGCGATGCCGCAGGCCTCCTGCCCACGGTGCTGGAGGGCGTACAGCCCGTAATAGGTGGTTTGGGCGCACCCGCCCTTTGGATCGTAGACGCCGAATACCCCGCACTCCTCGTGCAGGCCGCTCAGTATGGGTTCCATCCCCGCGCACTTCCTTCCTGAAAAAGACAAGGCGGCGCTCTCCATGAGCGCCGTCGTTCACAAACTTATTATACTCC
>CALWWF010000173.1 GCA_944385165.1 uncultured Oscillospiraceae bacterium | reverse complement strand
TATGGCAAGCAAAGCCGGCGCGCGCATTAAGATCACCCTGCGGTGCTCTGAGTGCAAGCAGAGAAACTACAACACCATGAAGAACAAGAAGAATACCCCTGACCGCCTGGAGCTGAAGAAGTACTGCCCCTTCTGCAGAAAGCACACCGTCCACAATGAGACGAAGTGATCCCACTGGAACGGCTGAAAGGAAAGAAGGGTAGGCAGTATGGCTGAGAACGAAAAAGTGGAGCAGGGCGCAAAGCCTGTCTCCGCCAAGGCCGACAAGGCCAAAAAGGACAAGAAGTCCGAGAAGAAGCCCGGCGTCTTTGCCCGCATCGGCCGCTGGTTCCACGAGCTGAAGGTCGAGCTGAAGAAGGTCGTCTGGCCCACCAAGAAGCAGACGCTCAACAATACCCTGATCGTCATTGCCTGTGTCGTCTTCGTGGGCATCTTTATCTGGCTGTTTGACGCGGTGGCCGGCGCTTTGATCCGCGCTTTGTTCCACCTGTTTGGTTAAGTCAGGTGAATGGTATGGCTGACAACTTGAATTGGTATGTGGTCCACACCTACTCCGGCTATGAGAACACGGTGAAGGCCACCATCGAGAAGTACGTGGAAAACCGCCACCTTCAGGATGTGATCCACGAGATCAGCATCCCCCTGGAGACGGTCACAGAAATCACGGATAACGGCCCCAAGGAAGTGGAGCGCAAGGTCTTCCCCGGCTATGTGCTGGTGAAGATGGTCATGAACGACGAGACCTGGCACGTCATCCGGAACATCCGGGGCGTCACCGGGTTTTTGGGAGAGGGCAACAACCCCATTCCCCTCTCGGAGGACGACGTGGCCGCCCTTGGGGTGGAGAAGCGCGAGATCGTAGTGGGCTATCAGGCCGGCGACAGCGTGAAGATCACCGACGGCGCCCTGGAGTCCTTCCTGGGCACGGTGGAGGAGATCGATCTGGACCGGGGCAAGGTCCGGGTGGTGGTCTCCATGTTCGGACGGGAGACCCCCGTGGAGCTGGAGCTGGACCAGGTCGAGCCCATCAGCCAGTAACGATCCGCCGGGCTTTTCCTGCGGCATAGGGCCGCAAAAACGTGGGAGGGACGGCCCCGTCCGTCCCGCCAACTGGACGCAGCGCGTCCGCCCAACCACATTTTTTATATGGAGGTGCTCTTTCGTGGCACAGAAAGTAACTGGATATGTAAAACTTCAGATCCCCGCCGGCAAGGCGACTCCCGCCCCCCCGGTCGGCCCCGCCCTGGGCCAGCACGGCGTAAACATCGCCGCTTTCACCAAGGAGTTCAATGAGCGCACCAAGAACGACGTGGGCATGATCATCCCCGTCATCATCACCGTGTACGCCGACCGCTCCTTCACCTTCGTGACCAAGACCCCTCCCGCTGCGGTGCTGATCAAGAAGGCCTGCAACATCGAGTCCGGCTCTGGTGTGCCCAACAAGACCAAGGTGGCCACCATCAGCAAGGAGGATGTGCGCAAGATCGCCGAGACCAAGATGCCCGACCTGAACGCCGCCAGCATCGAGGCCGCTATGAGCATGATCGCCGGTACTGCCCGCTCCATGGGCGTCATCGTGGGCGAGTAAGGAGGGTGTAGACAATGTTTAGAGGCAAGAAATATCAGGAGAGCGCCAAGAAGGTGGAGAAGAACAACCTGTACGATACCAACGAGGCCATGAATCTGGTGGTGGAGACCGCCCCCGCCAAGTTCGACGAGACCGTCGAGCTGCATGTGAAGCTGGGCGTGGACTCCCGCCACGCCGACCAGCAGGTCCGCGGCGCCATCGTGCTGCCCCACGGCACCGGCAAAACCCAGCGCGTGCTGGTCTTCGCCAAGGCCGCCAAGGCAGACGAGGCCCGTGCCGCCGGCGCCGACTATGTAGGTGAGATGGACATGGTGGAGAAGATCCAGAAGGAGAACTGGTTCGACTTCGACGTGGTAGTTGCTACCCCCGACATGATGGGCGTTGTGGGCCGTCTGGGTAAGCTGCTGGGCCCCAAGGGCCTGATGCCCTCCCCCAAGGCCGGCACCGTCACCATGGACGTGACCAAGGCCGTCAATGAGATCAAAGCCGGTAAGGTGGAGTACCGTCTGGACAAGACCAACATCATCCACTGCCCCATCGGCAAGGTCTCCTTCGGCGCGGAGAAGCTGGCGGAGAACTTCAACGCCATCATGGGCGCCATCGTGCGCGCCAAGCCCGCCGCCGCTAAGGGCCAGTATATCAAGAGCTGCGTGGTGGCTTCCACCATGGGCCCCGGCATCAAGGTCAACGGCGCCAAGCTGATGTAATTACACAAGGCAAGTTCCGTCATGCGCGGCTCCAGTCCTCTGGAGCCGCCTTTTCTATTCGATTTTCTTCCCTGGACGAAGATTTCTAAATTTTTATTAAAATTTCCCCGTCCGCCCTTTACAGCGCTTCCATTTTGGAGTAAACTAAGCACAAATGTTCCATATAAATTCAGGAGGTGTTTTCGATGGACGAGATGGACTTCACCCGAAAATTCCGGTTGGGCGACCAGCGGGATCTGGAGATCAAGGCAATCCTGGCCTCTGTCTACCAGGCGCTGCAGGAGAAGGGCTATAATCCGGTCAATCAAATCGTCGGCTACATCCTCTCCGAGGACCCCACTTATATCACCAACCACAACAATGCCCGGGCCCTGATCCGAAAGGTGGACCGGGACGAGCTGCTGCAAACCCTGGTGAAATATTACCTGACCCACTGATCCCTTATCCGCTGCACGGCCCGCCGCATCCCCCGGCGGGCCGTTTTTTCAGGAGGTTTTCTGCCATGCACATTCTGGTCAGCGCCTGTCTGCTGGGAGAGCCCTGCCGGTATGACGGCACAGGCAAAGGGGAGCCCGCCCTGGAGAAGCTGCGCGCCCAGGGCCACACTCTGGTCCCCGTCTGTCCGGAGGTCCTAGGAGGCCTTCCCACCCCCCGCTCCCCGGCGGAGCGCCAGCCAGGTGGCCGGGTGGTCAACCGGGAGGGCCAGGACGTGACAGGGGAGTACCGCGCCGGGGCGGAGCGCGCCCTGGAGGCCGCCCGGGCCCACGGCTGCACGCTTGCCATCCTGAAGGAGCGCTCCCCCTCCTGCGGCCGGGGACAGATCTACGATGGGACCTTCTCCGGGACCTTGGTCCCCGGCTCCGGGGTGGCCGCCCGGCTGCTGGAGGAGCACGGCGTTCGGGTCTACGGGGAGTCCCAGATTGAGGAACTGCTGAAGCGGCTTACCGGGGTTGCCTTCTGATAACCCATTGTTGTATTTGAGCTAAATATTGCGGAGCGAATCCTCCATGACCTTCTGTAAACAGCCGTCGGACAGCCGTCCGGCGGCCGTTTCATGTCAGCTTCTTCCCGTTTTCGCCCTCCAGCGGCAGAGTAAAGGTCACCACTCCCTCCGCCGCCGGGGCCAGGGCGCACTGGGGGATGTAAAATTCCAGTCCCTCCGGTGTGCGGCAGCACCGTTGGGCAGACAGGTATTTAGGGAGCTTTTGTGCAAAGTCCCTGTCCAGAAAGCAGTCCCCTGCCGCCCGGCGGGCCTCCCCCTGCTCCCGCAGCTGCTTCAGCAGCCGGGTATGGCTTTGCCGCTTCCTGGGGGGCAGGCAGCTCCCCGCCGGGAGTGGAACCCCCTCCGGCAGCTCCCACAGGTCCCCGGTCCGTACCTGAAGGGGCCGCCCATCCCCCCGCACCTCCCAGGCGTCCATCCGCACCGAGAGGACCTTCTCGTCCTGCCACGTCACCTCCCCCTCCAGCTTGGCGGACCAGGGGCGGAAGGGCCGGGATTCCTCCCGGCGCTGTGCCAGGTCCAGACAGGAGAGCCAATAAGTCTCCCGCCCCCACCGGCTTCGCCAGGCCTTGGCCAATCTCTGATAGTACCGGTTTATCCGCTCCCCGCCCCGGCCGCCGCCGGAGAGCTGGGGCCAGGAGAGGTCCAGCTCCAGCACTGGGACCTTCTCCAGGGTGAGGACTCGCTTCTCCTGCGTCCATCGGACTTGGAGCAGGGAACGCTCCGCGCTCTGATTTGCCATGGGAATCCCTCCTCTTCTCCGCCATTCTATGTACCGGCAGGGAGTGTGGTTCGGCGGGCAGGGGTGGAGAAAATGGCCCGGATTTTCTGTTTACTTTCACAAGTTAGTGTGCTACAATATAGAAAAATGCCACCCCGGTTTGGGAAAGGAGCGTTTTATGTCTAAGTTTTACGACAAACCCTCCAGCGATCTGCTGTACCGGGCGCTCCTGCAGGTCCACGACCTGGAGGAGTGCCGCCGGTTTTTACAAGACCTATGCACGGTGTCTGAACTGAAAGCCATGGAGCAGCGGATGGAAGTGGCCATGCTGCTGGACCAGGGGCTTATCTACAGCGAGATTCTGGAGCGCACCGGCGCCTCCAGCGCCACCATCAGCCGGGTGAACCGCTGTCTCCACTACGGGGCGGACGGCTACCGCACCATCATCCCCCGCCTGAAGGAGGAGGAGCATGGAGAGCTATGAGTTTTTGGCGGGCAGCTACGACGAGCTGACCTACGATGTGGGGTACTCCGCCTGGGCCGACTATATCGAGGCCCATTTCCGCAAAAGGGGGCTGCCGGGAAACACAGTGCTGGACCTGGCCTGCGGCACCGGCTCTCTCACCCGGGAACTGGCGCTGCGGGGCTATGAGATGATCGGCGTGGACCGCTCCCCGGAGATGCTCGCCGAGGCGGCGGAGAAAAACCGGGACGTGTCCGGCATCCCCCCCATCTTTCTGTGCCAGAGCATGGAGAAGCTGGACCTGTACGGTACCATCGACGCCTGCGTGTGCTGCCTGGACAGCGTGAACTATGTCACCGACCCCAAGAAGCTCCAAAAGGCTTTCGCCCGGGTCTACCTGTTCCTCATGCCCGGGGGGCTGTTTCTGTTTGACGTGAACACGCCGGAGAAGCTCCAGGGGCTGGACGGGCAGGTTTTCTTGGACGAGACGGAGGACACCTACTGCGTCTGGCGCACCGAGTACGCCAAGCGCAGCCGCCTGTGCAGCTACTTTATGGACATCTTCCGTCTGGACGGGGAGACCGGGCTGTGGGAGCGGGGGGAGGAGCTCCACCAGGAGCGGGCCTATTCTCCCCAGGAGCTGACCCGGTTTCTCCAGCAGGCGGGCTTCTGTGACATCCATCAGTACGGCAACCGGAAGATGCGCCCCCCCAAGCCCGGGGAGGACCGCATCTTCTTCACCGCCCGAAAGGACCCCCGCATGACCACCCAGGTTTGAGGGGCGCTTCCCTTTTCTATCACCGAAATACAAGGAGAATACCATGCGCGACGAAATTGTAAGAGCAATCACTGCGGACGGCTTTGTGAAGGCCTCCGCCATCACTGGCCGGGACCTGGTGGAGCGGGCCCGGAACATCCACACCCTGCTCCCGGTGGCCACCGCCGCCCTGGGGCGGACTCTGATGGCCGCCTCCATGATGGGAGACGATCTGAAGATGGACGGGTCCTCCCTCACGCTGCAGATCAAAGGCGGCGGCCCCCTGGGCACCGTGCTGGCGGTGTCCGACGATGAGGGCAATGTGCGGGGCTATGTGCAGAACCCCCATGTGGAGCTGATGGAAAAGGTCCCCGGCAAGCTGGACGTGGGCCGGGCCGTGGGGGAGGCGGGCAGCCTCACCGTCATCAAGGACCTGGGGATGAAGGAGCCCTATGTGGGTACCATCGGCCTTTTGTCCGGGGAGATCGCCGACGACATCGCCGCCTACTTCGTGGAGAGCGAACAGATCCCCACCGCCTGCGCCCTGGGGGTGCTGGTGGGGGTGGACCAGAGCGTGACCTCCGCCGGTGGCTATTTGATCCAGCTCCTCCCCGGCGCCGGGGAGGAGATCATCTCCAAGATTGAAGCCGGTGTGGCCCGGGTGGGTTCGGTGAGCCACGCCCTGGAGGGCGGCCTGGACGGGGAGGGTCTTTTGCGGGCGGTCCTGTCTGATTTCCAGCTGGAGATTTTGGAAAAGCACCCGGTGGAGTACCGCTGCTACTGCTCCCGGGAGCGGGTCACCCGGGCCCTCATCAGCATGGGCCGGGAGGAGCTCTCCTCTCTCATTGAGGAGCAGGGCCAGGCAGAGCTCACCTGTCAGTTCTGCGACAAGGTCTACCGCTACTCCAAGAAGGAGCTGGAGGCCCTGCTGGCTGGGATGTAACAAAATGGCAAACGCGCCTGCCGCACTTCAAATGCGGCAGGCGCGTTTTGTCTATGATATGTTTTTAGTGGACGATGCGGCCTCCGTTGTTGGTCAGGGCCTCCAGCACACGGTACCGGTCCATCTGGAAGTCCTTGGTCATGGCCAGGGCCTCCTCCATGTCCAGAGCCACGATATGCCCGTCCCGGCTGGCCACGATCCGGTTGCCCCGGTCGTCCAGAAGGGCGGTCACCGCCGCGTAGCCCATGCGGCTGGCGGTCTCCCGGTCCCGGGCGGAGGGGGAGCCGCCCCGCTGGATGTGGCCCAGCACGGTGACCCGGGGATCGATGCCCACTTCTTCGTGGATGCGCTTGCCGATGTCGATGGCGCTGCCCGCGCCCTCGGCCACCACCACCATATAGTGGGTGGAACCGGCCAGGCGGGCCCGGCGGATTTTCTCCACCACGTCCTGGTCAAAATCCACCTCCCGCTCGGGGATGAGCACGGCGGTGGCGCCCACGGCGATGCCCACATACAATGCCAGATAGCCGGCATGGCGGCCCATGACCTCCACCACAGAGCAGCGCTCGTGGGATTGCATGGTGTCCCGCAGCTTATCGATGCACTCGATGGCGGTGTTGCAGGCGGTGTCGAAGCCGATGGTATAGTGGGAACAGCCGATGTCGTTGTCGATGGTGGCGGGGATGCCCACCACGCTCAGGTTGGAGCCCGCCTCAGCGGCCTGCCGGGACAGAGCCAGAGCGCCCTGGAAGGTACCGTCGCCGCCGATGGCCACGATGCCGTCCAGACCCAGCAGCTTGCAGGTGGCCAGCGCCTGGGCGCGGCCCTCCACGGTCATGAACTCCTTGCTGCGGGCCGTGTACAGGATCGTGCCGCCCTTGTCGATGATGTGGCTGACGCTGGACGAATCCATGCGGACAAAGTCGCTGTTGATCAGACCGTTATAGCCCCGGCGGATGCCTACGCATTCGACCCCCCGGGACAGTGCGGTACGGACCACCGCGCGCACCGCTGCGTTCATGCCGGGCGCGTCGCCGCCGCTGGTCAAGACTCCGATTCGCTTTACCTGGTTCTCCATGTACGTTCCTCCTTATCTAGCCTCTCCTCACCCGGCCGCCTGTACCCTTCTCCCGGCCGTTCCGAAGTGGTTTGGTTTATATTCCATATCATTATGGCACTTTTCCTGGCATTGTGTCAAGTTAAATTCCATAATGCCGTTTCCTTTTTTGCCCATATTTTCCCACTTTTGTGCACTGTCGGTGCCTAAAAAAATTTTTTAAAAAAGTTTGATTTTCCTGTTGACAACCGGCGCTAGATTTAGTATACTAATTAAGCCGTCGCGAGAGCGGCAAACGAAAAACCCAGAACAAGGGAGCATAGCTCAGCTGGTAGAGCACATGCCTTACAAGCATGGGGTCACAGGTTCGAGCCCTGTTGTTCCCACCACCCCCTTTACTACCTGGCTCGGTAGTTCAGTTGGTTAGAACGCCGGCCTGTCACGCCGGAGGTCGAGGGTTCAAGTCCCTTCCGAGTCGCCACTT
>CALWWF010000172.1 GCA_944385165.1 uncultured Oscillospiraceae bacterium | reverse complement strand
ACTCCTTGTTGGCCAGGGTCTGGGTGGGGGCCACCACGATGGAGTCGCCGGTGTGCACGCCCACGGGGTCGATGTTCTCCATGGAGCACACGGTGATCACGTTGCCGGCGCCGTCCCGCATGACCTCAAACTCGATCTCCTTCCAGCCGGCGATACACCGCTCGATGAGCACCTGACCCACACGGCTGAGGTGGATGCCCCGGTCAGAAATCTCCTCCAGGCTGGCCCGGTCATAGGCGATGCCGCCGCCGGTGCCACCCAGGGTGTAGGCGGGGCGGACGATGACCGGGTAGCCGATCTTTTCGGCGAAGGCCACCGCGTCCTCCACGCTCTCCACCACTTCGGAGGTGACACAGGGCTGACCGATGGACTCCATGCAGTCTTTAAACCCCTGGCGGTCCTCCGCCTTGCGGATGGAGTCGGGGCTGGTGCCCAGAAGCTTGACCCCATGCTGCTCCAGGGTGCCGTTCTCATACAGGGACATGGCCAGGTTCAGTCCAGTCTGGCCGCCCAGAGTGGGCAGGATGGAGTCGGGCTTCTCCATCTCGATGACCTGGGTGACGGAGGGGATGTTCAAAGGCTCAATATAGACGTGGTCTGCAATGTCCTTATCAGTCATGATGGTGGCGGGGTTGGAGTTGACCAGCACCACCTCGATGCCCTCTTCCTTCAGGGCGCGGCAGGCCTGGGTGCCGGCGTAGTCAAACTCGGCGGCCTGACCGATGACGATAGGGCCGGAGCCCAGCACCAGGACCTTCTTGATATTCGGATTCTTCGGCATTACCGGTCACCTCCCATAGAAGCCACAAAGCGGTCGAACAGGTACTCCGTATCCTTGGGGCCGGGGCTGGCCTCCGGATGGAACTGGGTCGTGAAGCAGTTGGGACGCTTGTAGCGCAGGCCCTCGCAGGTGCCGTCGTTCACGTTCACATGGGATACCTCCGCCACCGCCGGGTCCACCGTGTCCGACAGGACCACATAGCCGTGGTTCTGGCTGGTGATAAACACCCGGTCCTCCGCCAGGTCCTTCACCGGGTGGTTGCCGCCCCGGTGGCCGTAAGCCAGCCGGCCGGTCTTGGCCCCGGTGGCCAGGGCCAGCAGCTGGTGGCCCAGGCAGACGGCGTACAGGGGAAGGGTGCTCTCGTAGAGCTTCTTGATTTCTCCGATAATCGCTACGTTGTCGGCGGGGTCGCCGGGGCCGTTGGAGAGCATGACCCCGTCAAAGCCGCCGGTCAAAATAGTCTCAGCGGGAGTGGAGGCGGGGAAGACGATGACATGGCAGCCCCGGTGGCGCAGGCACTCGATCATGTTCTGCTTGACGCCGTAGTCCATCATGGCCACCTTATACTTCTCTTCGCCGTAGGCGGGGCAGTCCTCCGGCTCCTTTCGGGTGACCCGCTCTACGGTGCCCTCCACCCGGTAGGCCTTCAGCCGCTCCAGAATCTCGGCCACATTAAAATGCTCCGCACAGGTGACCATGCCGTTCATGCTCCCCTGGCTGCGGAGTATTTTCGTCAGGGCCCGGGTGTCCACCCCTTCAATGCCCGTGATGTCGTGTTGTTTCAGATAGTCGTTCAGCGTTCCCTCACAGCGGAAGTTGCTGCCGATGGGGGAGAGGTGGCGGACCACAAAGGCCTCCGCCCAGGGACGGCTGGACTCGTTGTCCTTGTGGTTGACGCCGTAGTTCCCGATCAGCGGATAGGACATCACGATGCCCTGTCCCGCATAGGAGGGGTCGGTCAGGATCTCCTGATAGCCGGTCATGGAGGTGTTGAACACCATTTCGCATACCCGGTCGGAGGTGCTGCCGATGCTGGTCCCGGAAAATACGCTTCCGTTGGCCAGGATCAAAGTCGCTTTCATCAATTCTCTTACACGCCCTTCCGTTCCAGTTCGCAGTACAGATTATGATAACGTACAAAGTGTTTCAAGATATTGTATCGGAAATCTGTCCGCTTTGCAAGAGGAAGTTTCCCTTTTTTCACAAATCTTTTCCCCTTTGGGCAGTTTTCCAGGATACATGCCGGGAAAGAGGGAAATACTGACTGCGTGCCCGGGTGTGCCCGGGTGTGGAAATCCATCCCGGAGGTGGCCGCCATGCTGACTGGATTTGTTCGTACTGTTATCCTATACCTGCTGATCATCGCCGGCATCCGGCTGATGGGGAAGCGGCAGGTGGGGGAACTGGAGCCCTCGGAGCTGGTGCTCTCCCTGATCATCGCCGATCTGGCCGCCGTCCCCATGCAGGACTTTGGGATCCCCCTGCTCACCGGCGTGGTCCCCATTCTGACCCTGCTCTCTCTGACCATGATTTTGTCGGTCCTGACCATGAAAAACGTCCGCTTCCGGACGTTAATGTGCGGCCGCCCCAGTGTGGTCATCCGCAAGGGCAGGATCGACCAGGGGGAGATGCGCCGCAACCGGCTGACGGTGGACGAGCTGTTGGAAGAACTGCGCACCCAGGGCTACACCGGACCGGCCGGGGTGGAGTACGCCATTTTGGAGACCAACGGCCAATTGTCCGTCCTGCCCTGGGAGCGGGAGAAGCCCCCCACCCAGGGACAGATGGGCTTGACCTCCCGGGAGGGGGGGCTGCCATTGGTGCTCATCAGCGACGGGCAGCTGCTGGTGCACAATCTGACCGCACGGGGGTATGACCGGGTCTGGCTGGAGAAACAATTGGCCCGTCAGGGGCTGAAGCGGGCGGAGCAGGTCTTTCTGATGACGGTGGACGAGGCGGGGGAGGTCTATCTGGCCCCCAGCGAGAGCCGGAAAAAGAGGGGGTAAAAGAGATGAAACGCCTTTGGGCGGCGGTAGTCATTCTGGCCGTTTTGCTGGGGACCGCCCTGTGGAACGCCTGGTACGCCCGCACGTTTACAGGAGAGCTCATCCAACGGCTGGAGAGAGCTCAGGTACTGGCTGTCCAGGACCGCTGGGAGGAGGCCTCCCAGCTGAGTCAGGAGGCTTTCCAGAGCTGGCGGGACCACGATTTTTACCTCCATGTGTTTATGCGCCACTCGGATACCGACCAGATCCTGGGTTCCTTCCGGGCTCTGGAGCAGTATCTGGCCCTGGAGGAGCCCGACCAGTACAATGCGGCCAACGCGCAGTTGATGACCCAGCTGGAGCTGCTCTCCGAAATGGAGCAGCCCTCCCTGACCAATATTTTATAATGGAAGGGAAAGGGGCCGGGACGGTATGTACCGCCGCCCGGACGGGCGGCGGGGCTGTGAGATTAAAAAGTCACGATCGAGCCGCAGCAGGAAAAGCTGCTGTCGATGTTGTGGGCAAAGGAGCGGACTTTGAACTTGCGCTGGTTACACATGGAGCAGGCCGGACTGCCGGACACGTCCAGATCCTCCGGCACGGCAAATTTGATGCACCGGACCAGTACATCCCGGCAGGAGGGGGCGTAGTGGGCCGGAATGGTCAAGGTCTTCGTACCGCGGGGGTATTCCGTGCCGTGCGCATCCACCTCGGTGAGAATGACCGCCAGGGCCACTCGCTTGCCGGGACAGACGTTTTTGATGGTCAGATCCAGCTGTAAGATGCGCCCCTGGGACTCCAGATAGACGTCACCCAGATCCACCCGCACCGCATCTTCGCATCCGTCAACGGTCAGCTCCGCCGGAATGGGACACTCCTCGGGATTCACCACTACGTCGCACTCCACCGTGACCACCGGCTCCGGGAAGGATACCACGTTCCCCTCCGTGTCGGAGTAGGTGATGGACTGATTGACTAATTTGACGCCGGGGGTCTGGGACACATGGCGGATGAAAAACTCCAGGACGGCGCTCTCACTGGCGGTGACCCCCAGCTGGGGGATGGTCCACCGCAGGGACTGGCTATCCAGCTGGACGGCGGAGCCCTTGGCAGGGGGCACGATGCTGGTGATGATAAAGTCCGGGGTGACGGTCTCGTTGAGGACGATGTTGGTGGCGCCGGGGTTGGAGATGTTGGCGGCCAATTGGGCGAACAGAGCCTCCAGGTCCGCTGCATCCGGCGTAATAGCTACATGGGATGCGTCCGGATCAGTGGCCCACTCGTTTAAGGTAGCCACATCCACTCCGTCCGTCCCCACCAGGCCGATGCAGTAGATGATAATCCCCTGAGCCCTAGCCGCCGCGGCCACCGGGGCGGGGGGAGCGCCGGCGGTGGTATTGCCGTCGGTGAACATGACAATCACCTTGGCGTTGCTGGAAGCGGGGTCAAACAGCTGGACGGCCTTGGTAAAAGCGTCCGCGTGGTTGGTGCTTCCGCCGGCGGTCAGACTGTCCACAGCGGCTTTCAGCGTATCGACAGAGGTGATGAGCTGGGTGTCGGCAGTGGCGGTGTCGGCGAAGCTGACGATCCCGATATGGCTGCCGGAGCCGATCTGCCCGTCCGCAACGCCGTCGGTGGCCTCTTCGATGATGTCGATAAAGGTTTTGGCGCCGGTTTTCATGTTTGCCAGCGCCGTCCCGGCCATGCTGCCGGAACGGTCCAGCACCAGCACGATGTCGGTGGGATTGGAAACAATATCCGGAGCGGCGGTCAGGGCCAGCGTCACGCGCAAAGACCCGTCGCACTCGATCCGGTCCATGTTGATCACTTTGTTTGAATTTGTAACACCCATGTGTGTTACCTCCCTCTGGGGGGTCAGCCCCGAGGCATCCTATGCCGCGCCGCCTCTCTTCGACACCCTTCCTTCCGCACCACGACCGGCGGAGATGCGTAGGAGAGAAGAAAACCCTCTCCGTATTCCGCCCGGAAGGCCGGATTACGGGGAGGGTGTTTGGAAAAGTGCCACAGCGCTTTTATTTAAATGTGGAACGTGGGGCATACACCAGCAGAGAATTGTGTTCTCATGACACAGTTCAATTGAACATAACCGCATCGGCTAAGTCATGATTGGTATTTGATATTTCTGGGTCTACAATAGACACCGGGGCATTCTGCCTCACGATTTCTTCTCCTGTAAAATGCCATCCGCCGTCTGCAGCAGCTTCGTTTGTATTCACCATTACTTCCATATCTCGATACATGAATCTTAACCAACCTTCTCCAGTTATCACATCTTCTCCTAATAAATACTCATAATCGTCAACACCAATCAAGGAGAAAAAGTCTTCAAAGGACATGTCATCTTCCATGTCTGGAAAAAGTATGTTTGCAGTTGTGAGGAAACCGGCGCATTTCAACTGGTTTTCACATTTATTCATGGCCTTTTCAGCATCACCGCTCTGTGTTCCAAAAAAGTAGTAAGCATATTCCGCCTCCGGTTCCCCAAAACATACAGCGGCATTACCTGGGAATCCATCTGGCCTTATAATCAATTCGCCGTCAGGATGCTCATTTTTTAATTCGCTAAGTGTTTTTCCAATATCATTCAAAAATTCAGGCGTTTGATCGCCAGTGGCTGCCGGTGCGCAGGCAGAAAATGTGAATGATACAAGCAAAAATAGTGTTGCAATGGCTGCGTTTCGTTTCAGTTGAACCTTCATACAGCGATCTCCTTTCTGGATGTAACATTTGTGAGGAGTTCCTTGAAGTAAATCTACAGACAGAATGAGCGCACGATGAGCTTTGCAATGAAATGAAAAAGCCCGTCGCAAGCGATATGACGCTTGCGACGAGCTG
>CALWWF010000171.1 GCA_944385165.1 uncultured Oscillospiraceae bacterium | reverse complement strand
GTGTCGGACATGGCCAGGGCCTCCTCCTGGTCGTGGGTGACGTAGATAAAGGTGATGCCCATAGCCTGTTGGATGCGCTTAAGTTCGTTTTGCATGTCCTTGCGCAGCCGCAGGTCCAGGGCCCCCAGGGGCTCGTCCAGCAGCAGCACCTTGGGCCGGTTCACCAGGGCCCGGGCGATGGCCACCCGCTGCTGCTGCCCGCCGGACAGGGAGGATACCGAGCGCTTCTCAAAGCCCTTCAGGTTTACCACCTGGAGCATCTCCATGACCCGCTCCTGGATCTCCTTCTCCGGCAGTTTGGCCTTCCGGCCGGTTTTCGGGTCCGCCTTGGGGATGCGCAGACCGAAGGCGATATTCTCAAACACATTGAGATGGGGGAACAGGGCATAGCGCTGAAATACCGTATTGATGGCCCGCTTATGGGGCGGGACAGAATTGATCCTCACGCCGTCAAAAAAGACGTCCCCGGAGGTGGGCTCTTGAAAACCGCCGATAATGCGAAGCGTGGTGGTTTTGCCGCACCCACTGGGACCCAGCAGCGTGAGGAATTCCTTGTCGTTGATATATAGGTTGATGTTGTCCAGCACGACCTCGCCGTCAAATGCCATGGTGCAGTTGGCCAGGCGGATCAATTCTTTAGACATGTATCCTCCCCCATTTCCTCAAAAACTTGTTGATTGTCAGCTCCCTTGTTTTTATCCCCGCGCTGTCCTTCTGTCACAGACAGCAGTCTGTGAAGGCGGGGCTTCACGGATAGCGAGATACACTATATCTGTTTGCCCCTGAATTGTCAATGGATTTTGTCGAAAATCCCGGTGAAATTTTCACCGGGGAAAGTCCCTCTCCGGCCAGGCGGGACAAGGGGAAAGCCGGGGCGGGCCGCCTCGGGAAGGGGCGGGGGTCAGCCCAGACCGGACTGGGCCGGAGCGGACAGGGAGAAGCCTGGGAAATACTCGTCCACAAAGTCCACCTGTTCCACCTGCCAGGTGCGCCCGTTGAGGACGTTCAGGGGGCCGGCGTCGGTGGTGAAGCGGAAGGTGAGCTTATAGGAGTAGAGGGCCTGCCCCCGGCGTCCGTAGGGTTTATCCTGCCGCTGGCTGCCGTACTTGCCGTCCCCCAGAAGGGGGTGGCCGGCGGCGGCGAACTGGGCCCGGATCTGATGGGTGCGGCCGGTGACCAGCTCGCACTCCACCAGGGAGAGTCCTCTGCCCGCGGCCAGGGTCTTATATAAGGTAACGGCGGTCTTTCCTCCAGGCACAGGGCGGCTGTGGACGGAGACCTGTTTCTTCCCCTCGTCCTTGCGCAAAAAGTTCTCCAGCCTGCCGGAGCGGGGGGACATGGTCCCGTGGACCAGGCACAGGTAGTACTTTTCCATCTCCCGGTCCTTGATCTTCTGGTTCATGATCCGCAGACCCTGGGCGGTCTTGGCGGCGATGACAATGCCGCCGGTGTTCCGGTCGATGCGGTTGCACAGAGCGGGGGCAAAGGAGTTCTCCCAGTAGGGGGACCACTCTTTCTTTTGATAGAGGTAGGCCTGGATGTGGGTGAGCAGGGTGTTCACCCGCTCGCTCTCGTCGGAGTGGACCACCATGCCGGGGCGCTTGTCCACCAATAAGATGTGTTCATCCTCATAGAGAATATTCAGCTTGGGCTGATACAGGGAGAGAAAGGCGTTCTCCGGGGTGGGGGTCTCAAAAAACTCGTCATTGATGTATAATTGCAGCACGTCCCCCACCGCCAGGCGCACGTCCCGCTTGGAGCCCTTTCCGTTCACTTTCACCCGCTTGAGGCGGATGTACTTCTGGGCCAGGGGGGCGGGGAGGAGGGGCAGCGTCTTGGCCAGCCAGCGGTCCAGCCGCTGCCCGGCGTCATTTTTGCCGATGGTAAACTCCTTCATGGCGCGCCTCCTTTGTGAGCTTTGTGATGTACCATGCCATTGCATCATAAAAAAATCGGTTTGTCAACCACAAAAAAAGGTTTGACAATTCCAGGACAGGTCAGTATAATATTCTCCGTACCATTACGCGAGTAAGGGGGCTGTATCCCCGAAGGAGGGCTTTCTTTATGCGGCTGGATCTGCGGGATATTATCCATGTGCCGGACGCCAAGAAGCCGTTCCAATACCAGCTGGACCTGTCCGGGCTGGATTTCTGGGGGAGAAAGCCGATTGACCGGCCCGTCTTGGTGGAGGGCTGCGTGACCAACCACGCAGGGGCCTTGACCCTGAGCGGAACGGCCCGTTCGGAGCTGGATCTGGTCTGTGACCGCTGCGGGAAGGAATTTTCCCGGGAGAAGGTCGTCCCGCTGGACAGTCTGCTGGCTGACAAGCTGGAGAACGAGGACAGCGAGGACGATATCATTGTGTTAGACGGCAATGAGCTGGATCTGGACGATGTGGTCACCACGGCCTTCGTACTTGCGATGGATACACAAAACCTCTGCTCAGAAGACTGCAAAGGGCTGTGCCCCAAGTGCGGCGCCGATCTCAACCTCGGCCCCTGCGGGTGCCGGCCGGAAGCGGACCCGCGATGGGCGGCGCTTGCGCAGCTGCTGAAGGAAGAAGATTGAAGTGTTCCACGAAAGAGCGTGCTTGACGGCACAAACCTGAAGGAGGTGTCACCCATGGCGGTTCCTAAGAGTAAAGTATCCAAGGCCCGGCGCGATAAGCGGCGCAGCTCCCACTGGAAGCTGGAGACTCCCGGTATCGTGACTTGCCCCAAGTGCGGCGCCTACCGGCTGCCCCACCGGATGTGCAAAAATTGCCTGACCTACAATGGCCGTTCCTTCGGCCAGCAGACGGAGAACCAGCAGTAAGACGGGAAGAAAAGGCTGCTGACAGGTGCGGCGGTCTTTTCCCCACTGTCTCTCTCCCCTGTTCGGCGGTGAAAGTCCGCCGAAAGAAAAGTGCTTGACTTTTGTCCAGCATTCCTTTATAATGCTCTTTGCGTTCAAAGACAGCAGGCTGCGCAAGCGGAAGTCCTGCCGAGGATGCGGTGGAAACAGATGATATAGTTTGTTTACGCTGTTTTGTGTCTTTGCGCGCAAAACAGCGTTTTTTCATGATTTCTCTGGAGGTGAATCCCAAATGCCCAACGCAAAAGTTCTGGAAGCGAAGAAGGCCGTGGTGGCCGAGCTGACCGAGAAGCTGCAGAACGCCGCTTCCGGCGTCCTGGTTGACTATAAGGGCATCACCGTGGCTGAGGATACCGCTCTGCGCAACGAACTGCGCAAGAACGAGGTCGAGTACGCCGTCGTGAAGAACACCCTGACCCGGTTCGCCGTGGAGGGCGCCGGCCTGGGTGAGCTGAGCGAGTGCCTGAACGGCACCACGTCTCTGGCCATCAGCCACAGCGATCCCATTGCGCCCATGCGCGTCATCAACAAGTTCGCCAAGCAGTTCAACGGCGCGAAGTTTACCATCAAGGCCGGCTTCATGGACGGCAAGATCCTGCCCCTGGACGAGGTGCTGGCCATCGCCGAGCTGCCCGCCAAGGAGGTCCTGCAGGCCCAGGTCCTGGGCACCATGCTGGCCCCCATCACCAGCCTGGCCATCGTGCTCAAGGCCATCGCCGAGGAGAAGGGCGGCTTTGTAGAGGCCGCCGAGCCCGAGGCTGCCCCCGCCGAGTAATCAAACCCACCGGCACACATATTTTCACATTTGATATTATCATTTTAGGAGGTATTTTACCATGGCTAGCGAGAAGATTACCGCTCTCATCGAGGAAGTGAAGGGCCTGACCGTTCTGGAGCTGTCCGAGCTGGTTCACGCTCTGGAGGAGGAGTTCGGCGTG
>CALWWF010000170.1 GCA_944385165.1 uncultured Oscillospiraceae bacterium | reverse complement strand
GGGGGCTGGTGCGGGACCGCCTGGGGGACCGGTGCGAGATCCGGGAGATCGGCCTGCGGAACGGCACCCTGGAGGACTGCGCCGGGTGCCCCTACACCGCCTGCCTCCACTACGGGGAGCGGGGCGGGTGCTTCTACGGCGGCGTCATGGTCCAGGAGGTGTACCCCGCCGTCCGGGAGGCGGACGCGGTGGTGCTGCTGTGCCCCAACTACAACGACGCCCTGGCCGCCAACCTGACGGCGGCCATCAACCGGCTGACGGCCCTGTACCGCACCACCTCCTTCGCGGACAAGGCGGTATTCGCCGTCGTGGTGTCCGGCTACTCCGGCGGGGATATCGTGGCCAGCCAGGTGGCGGGGGCCATGGGGATGAACAAGGGCTTCTGGCTGCCGGGGCGCTTCTGTATGCTGGAGACCGCCAACGACAAGGGCGAGGCCCTGGCCCTGCCGGGGATCAGGCAGCGGGCGGAACGGTTTGCGGAAAATATGTTATGTCAACTATTGTCAAACTAGATCTCTTGAAAGCAAAACCGCACGCGACTGCGTGCGGTTTTGCTGTTTCCAGAATGGTCATCAAAAATGCGAATGTGTACCCTCCATGATCTGAAACTCTGTCACCACATCCCCGCCCCCGTTATAGGCGGTGATCCAGGCCTGGCGGAAGGTGTTGTCGGGCCAGTTGTCGATCACGTCCTCTACCAGAAAGTAGCGGCCCTCTTCCCGGGCGATGAAGTCCTCTGGCTCCACCGGGAGACTGGCCGTCTCCTCCCAGGTCTCTGTGGTCCCGGCATACCCGACTGCCCGGACGCTGATTTCCACCCGGACGATCTCCGGGTCATCCACCCGGCCATAGTAACAGCAGACGGTCTCCTGCCGTCCGTCCCCGTTCATGGTCATCTCACCGGCGTAGAGGGGTGATTCCTCCGTGCAGTCCAGCGTCCACCCAAAGCCCCCCATCCAACCATAGATGGTGAGATAGGTGTCCGCGATGGTAACGGCCCTCTCACTGCCCCGGAGATACACCAGATGGGTCCTGTGGACCTCCGGCGTCCAGAGCCGGGCCAGAGTCTCCCCGTGGGGCGCCCCCTGCCGCGCCTCGATGTCCCGGATACCCTGGACCGGCAGCAGATACCCCAGGTGCATCACGTAGTTCACCGCCAGCAGGAGCAGCAGGAAAATGGCAATCCGCCGGATCACCCGCCGGCGCCGGGCGGGCAGCTTCTCCCGCTTGGGGGCGGCCTTTGCCTCATTTTTTGTTCCGCCCATCACGACACACTCCCTTCCGGCAGAGGGATCTTCACCGCAACATCCTCGCCGAGACGGTCATACCGGAGGGTGATGTAGGTGTCTCCCTCCTGAATGGGCAGATATTGCAGGCTGTAGTCAGCGCCGAAGCTGCCATTGCCCCTGCCGCTCATGCTGTTTATCGTCCATCCCCACTGGTCTACAAACTCCGCGTCTGCGGTCAGTCGGTCGGACACCACACCTCCGGGGATCCGGTCATAGGCCACCATGGCCACTTCCGCCGCGTAAATATTTTTCCCAAAGGTGCCTACAGACACCCGGTAGATTCGCAGCACATCGCTGCCGGCGGTGACACGAATATCTGGATGAGTGACTACCTGTGGGGAAAAATCGTTGTCCATCATCAGATCCTCCGGCAGGATGCGGGCCCGGACGCTGTCATAGAAATTATCCAAAATTCCCAATCCCAGCAGGGCCTGGACGCACAGCACCACCGTCAGCAGTACCGCCGCCCGACTCAACAGCACCCAGCCCCAGCCGGTGTACTGCCGGTTCAGCTCCCGGCCCACCTCTGCCGGGTCGCCCATGGCGGCCAGGGTGCGCGCCTCCGCCTCCTGCTCGTCATAGCCCAGCTCCCGCAGGGCCTCCATGTGGTCCTCCATATGGCCGTCCAGCTCCTGCCGGATGGCCTCCCGCTCCTGCTGGGTCAGCCGTTTCAGGGAGGCGGACACCGCCTGGATGTATTCGCTTCGGGTTATGGGTATCCCCCCTTATGTACCGCCGGTCACCGTTGTAATGATATGGCCCCCCGCATCATAAGCGGTAGTCTGCTGAAGGTCCGTGATCAGAAAGCCGCCGAACTCCTGTTGCAGCAGAAAATACGCGCCATCGTCCCGGACGATCCACTCCGCCCGGTCTGTGGTGACCTCTAAATGCTCCCCGTCCTCCCGGCTCGCGTCCAGCTCCATCCGCAGAGACCGGATGTCCGGGTCATCCACCCGTCCAAACAGGTAGACGGTGGTCTGGAAAGGGACCCAATCCTCCCCTGGCTCAGGGGTCCCGTTCGCAAACTGAGTCCTCTGGACAGAAAGGATCCCCACGTGCAGGGGCGCTCCATCGTCACAGGCCAGCACCTCCGGCCCATTGATCTGCCAGCCGGTGTAAGTCCACTGCTCCGGCGCCAGCACCACCGCGTGTTCATTCCCAGCCAGGGAGAGCCATCCGGCGCTCAGAAAGAAATCGCTTCCCGTCTCCCAGCGCCGGTCCACAACCTCCAGGTCCCCGGCGCCAATCTGCTCCTCCATCTCCCAAAATGCCTGGACGGGCAGAAGGTAGCCGACATGAAGTGCCAGATTCATCCACAGAAACAGGCATACCGCCCCCACGCCCCAGCGGATGGCCCGCTGCTTTCGGGTCAGCAGTTTTTTGCGTCTCATGGCGTCACCTCCTCCGGCAGGGGAATCCGCAGGGAGAAGGACTGCCCAAAGCGGTCCTGGGACAGGGTCACGTATGTATCCCCCGGCGCCGTCTCTACAAATCCCCGGATAAACAGGATTCTCGGGTCCGGGTTCAGGAGGGTGTCGCACCCGCACCAGGCGGTCTGGGTGCCGCTCTGGTTTTCCAGCGTCATGTCCCCCAAGACCCAGGAGGAAACCGTGCCAAAAAGGGTCTGGTCATAGGCCACCGCCAGCACCTCCGCGCCGGTCTTGGTACCGGTTTCCGTCTCCTGTTCTCCCAGTGCCACCTGATAGATCCGCAGCTCGTCATCTCCCACCTGCTCCCGGATGTCCAACTGGAGCACGGCGGTCTGCGTGATCTCACTGCGGCCCTCCCCAGAGGGGTGGAGCCGCTCCGACACGTAACCAGCCACCCGGTCGCTGCCGGGTGAAAAC
Source organism: uncultured Oscillospiraceae bacterium (assembly GCA_944385165.1). Taxonomy (GTDB): domain Bacteria; phylum Bacillota; class Clostridia; order Oscillospirales; family Oscillospiraceae; genus Lawsonibacter. The sequence goes on along the minus strand of CALWWF010000170.1, from coordinate 466 downwards.
AAGCTCAGCACCAGGAGGCACAAAAACACCACAGCCAGCGCCTTGGCAACCCATCCCGCCACCAGCCAGCGGAAGGGGTACTGCTGGTTCAGCTCCCGGCCCACCTCTGCCGGGTCGCCCATGGCGGCCAAGGTGCGCGCCTCCGCCTCCTGCTCGTCGTACCCCAACTCCCGCAGGGATTCCATGTGGTCCTCCATATGGCCGTCCAGCTCCTGCCGGACGGCCTCCCGCTCCCGCTTTGTCAGCCGTTTCAGGGAGGCGGACACCTCCTGGATGTATTCGTCTCGGGTCATGGGTATCCCCCCTTATGTGTCGCCGGCCACTGTCGTCACGATGCGTCCGGTCTCGTCATAGGCAATGGTCCGCCGGAGGTCCAGCCTCCCCTGGTCGCCCTCGAACTCCTGGCGCACCAGGAAATAGGCAGATTCCCCGTTCGTCATCCACGCGCTCCGGGTGGACGTGAGGT
>CALWWF010000169.1 GCA_944385165.1 uncultured Oscillospiraceae bacterium | reverse complement strand
CCTTGCCCAGATGCTCGTCGTACCAGGGCTTCAGGCTGTCCAGGTACAGGGAGTAGGAGTTGAGCCAGTTGATGGCGGGGAAGTGGCGGCGGTAGGCCAGGGAGGAGTCCAGGGCCCAGAACACCTTCACGATGCGCATGGTGGCCTGGGACACCGGCTCACTGAGGTCGCCGCCGGGCGGGGACACGGCCCCCACGGCGGTGAGGCTGCCCCGGCGCTCGCCGCTGCCCAGGCAGGACACCACCCCCGCCCGCTCATAGAACTGGGCCAGGCGGGAGCTGAGGTAGGCGGGGTAGCCCTCCTCGCCGGGCATCTCCTCCAGGCGGCCGGACATTTCGCGGAGGGCCTCGGCCCACCGGGAGGTGGAGTCGGCGATGACCGCCACGGCGTAGCCCATGTCCCGAAAATACTCCGCAATGGTGATACCCGTGTAGATGGACGCCTCCCGGGCGGCCACGGGCATGTCGGAGGTGTTGGCGATCAGCACCGTCCGCTTCATCAGGGACTGCCCCGTCCGGGGGTCCACCAGCTCCGGGAACTCCCGGAGCACGTCGGTCATCTCGTTGCCCCGCTCGCCGCAGCCGATGTAGACCACCAGGTCCACGTCCGACCACTTGGCCAGGGCGTGCTGCATCACCGTCTTGCCGGAGCCGAAGGGCCCGGGGATGGCGGCGGTGCCCCCTTTCGCCACGGGGAAAAAGGTGTCCACGATCCGCTGCCCCGACTGGAGTGGGATCTCGGGGGGATGCTTGCGCTTGTAGGGCCGGCCCACCCGGACAGGCCACTTCTGCATCATGGGCAGCTCCAGGCGGGAGCCGTCCTCCTGCTCCAGCGCATAGACGGGCTCCGTCACCGTGAAGGAACCGTGTTCAATGGACACGATGGTCCCCTTCATCCGGGGCGGCAGCATGATTTTATGGAGGATGGAGTCGGTCTCCTGGACAGTCCCCAGCACGTCGCCGCCGGTGACCTTGTCCCCCGGTTTCACCGCGGGCACAAACTCCCATTTCTTCTCCCGGTCCAGAGCAGGCACCTCCACCCCTCGGGGCAGGTTGTTGCTGCCGCTCTTCTCCCGGATGACCTCCAGGGGGCGCTGAATGCCGTCGTAAATATTTTCAATGAGGCCGGGCCCCAGCTCCACGGACAGGGGCGCGCCGGTGGTGACCACCTCCGCCCCGGGGCCCAGGCCGGAGGTCTCCTCATACACCTGGATAGAGGCCGCATCCCCGGTCATATTCAAAATCTCCCCGATGAGGCGCTGCTCCCCTACCCGGACCACGTCGGCCATGTTGGCCTCCTGCATCCCCGTGGCCACCACAAGCGGGCCGGAGACTTTTATGATTTTACCCATAGGCTACCTTCTTCCTGCAATGCAGAAGGCAGAATGCAGGAATGCAGAATGTCCATCCTTCCGGACCTTCCGCTTCCCTCCATCTGCATCTGCGCCGTTTCATCCATTCTGCATTCTGCATTCCTGCATTCTGCATTTTCAGAGCACGTCCGCTCCCACCGCCCGCTCCACGGCGGTTTTGATGTTGTCCATGCCGATGTTCAGCGTGCCCTCTTTCCCGGGAATCAGAATGATGGCCGGGGTGAGGGCGTCCTGATACCGGGCGATCTCCGGCTGGAGCTGGGCGGCAAGCTGCTCGGTGAGGTAGAGGATGGCAAAGTCCTCCTTTGCCATGCGGTGGAGGGCCTTCCGGGCCTCCTCCGCGCTCTCCGCCGGGCACACCTCCAGCCCAAGGGCCCGAAAGCCCAGCACGCTGTCCCGGTCTCCAATGACCCCAATGCGGTACATACTCCTCCACCTCCGTTATACATAGGTCTCCCGCAGGCGCTCCCGAATGGCGGCGCCCTCCAGCCCCGCCCGCCGGGAGGCCAGGATGGTGCGCACGGCGGTGAGCTCCGCCTCCTTGGCATACAGGTAGGCGATCACCGTCTCCTCTCCGAAGGGGACCCGCTTGGCGTCCGCCACATACCGGGTGAGGGCGTTGTCACACTCCCGCTCAAAGGCGGTGAGGGACCCCCCCGCCGGACGGGCCGCCTTGCCCCCCAGTTGGGCGGCTTTGGCCAAAGGGCCAGTCTGGAACAAGCTGCCCAGCTCGTCGCCCCGGGCGGCAGCCAGCGTTTTTTCCGACACATTTCCGCCAGGCAGCAGCACCTGGAGAAGAAAATCGCTGCCCTTCTCCATCCGGGCCACCCGCACGGCGGTGCGCAGGTTGGCCGCATCTATGCTCAGGCGCACATAGCCCTCTAAAAAGCTGCTTCTGCACGCCCGCGCCAGCTGGGCCATCTCCTCAAAGCAGGCCCGGTCCAGCACCACATCAGCACGCTGGGGGTCGTGGGTGTCCGCCAAGACCGCCCGGGCCTCCTGGACTGCCCGCTGGAACCGGGGGCTCACCCCGGACAGGACGTCCTTGCGGAAGCCGCTGGCCAGCTGTTCCGGGTCGTACCGGCCGCCGGACAGGAGCAGCCGGTCCGCATCCACCCCCATGGCCTCCCCCTTCACCAGGGTCTTGGCGTTGTGGTAGTCGTATTTAAGCTGAAACACATCCGCCACCCGAGGGTCGGGGACGGCGCTCCGGATCTCCCCAAAAACCGCCCCCCGGGCCTGGGAGAGCACCTCCTCCAAATTCTGGGCCGAGAGGCCGTCCGGGCCGCCGTAGCCGCACTCCGAGAGAACCTTCAGGGCCTCTCCCTCGTCCCGGGCGTCGATCATCCGGTCCATCCGCTCCCGGGTGAACATCCGGTTCTCCATGGCGTGGATGCGGGCGGAGATGGTCAAATAGTCCGTATCCTTTTTCCGCGACAAAATACCACCCCTTTCGGGTCTGTCCAGCCGGCCGCCGGCGGCCGGCCTGTTAAGAACCAAACAAAATTTCCGCTGCCGGCTTTTCCAGCTTCTCCCGCTGCACTCGGAGCATGGTCTCGAAGGAGCAGTTCACCTCCACCGGCCCGTCCACCAGGATGAAGCCGCCCCGGATGGGCCGGGTCTCTTCGGACAGGGTCAGAAGGCCGGTGCCGGTGATCTGGGCCGTGGCGCTGTTGACCATCTTGCCCAGGAAGGCCCCCACCTTTGAGTCGGCAAGGGAGTCGGGCAGTTCCGGGGCCACCTGCTTCACCAGGGCCTCGTTGGCGGCCACCACCACCGCCTTGCCGATGCGGCTGCGGTCCTTCTGGGAGAAGATGAGCTGCTCCCGGCCGGTGGTCACCGCCCGGAGCACCAGGGCGGTGAGGAGCTGGATGTACTCCTGGTCGGGGAGGGTACACAGCTTCTCCAGCGCCAGATCGAAGGCCTCTGAGAGGACCTCCTGCTTGGCGGCAAGCTCCAGCTTCCGCCGCTCCATCTGGGCGGCGGATTTTAACCGCTCCAGCCGCTCCGCCGCCGCCCGCTCTCCGCGGGAGAGGATCTCCTCCCGCTCCTTGTCCGCCTTGGCCTTCACCTGGGCCTGGAGGGCGGCGATCTGCTCGTCGGTCTGGGCGTTCATTGCCGCGATCTCCCGGTCCGCGTCCTCCTGAATGCGGGCCGTGATCCTTTCCATTCCGTCCATAGGCTCCCCCCTATCAGGCGCTGATATTGATCAGCATCAGCATGGAGGCCAGCAGGGACAAAATGGCATAAAACTCCACCGTAATGCACAGGACCATGCCCTTGGACCAGTCGTCCGGCTTCTTGGCCAGCAGGTTGATGGAGGCCGCAGCCACCCGGCCCTGGGCAATGGCGGAGAACAGGCCGCCCAGCGCCATGGGCAGGCAGGCCACCAAGTACTGCATCCCCTGGGCGATGGTCAGCTCAGGGAGGGTGCCGCTGAGCAGGCCCATGCGGAAGATGGCAAAGAACCACACCACCAGGCCGTACAGGCCCTGGGTGCCGGGAATCACTTGGAGGATCATCACCTTGCCGAACTTGCCCGGGTCCTCGCACAGCAGGCCGGCTCCCGCCTCGCCGGCGATGCCGGTGCCCTTGGCCGAGCCGATGCCGCTGAGCACCGCCGCAAGGCCCGCCCCCAGCAGGGCCAGGGCCAGGCCGCCGATGCTGCCCAGGAAGGTCAGACTCTGTTGGTACGCCATCATCGCTTCCAAACTTAAATTCTCCATGTCTATGTCCTCCTTACTCCTTTATCACGTCATAATACTTGGTTGTCAGGTCCAGGGGACGGAAGGGCCTTCCGCCGTCCACATAGAAAGTCTTAAAGAACTCCAGGCACTGCAGGCGCAGGTCGTGGACGTAGCACCCCAGCAGATTCAGGGCAAAATTCAGTGCGTTGCCCGCCAGAGAAATCACCAGGAAAATCACCACATTCCCCGGGATGGCCCCCAAGGTGTTAAACACCTGGGCGATCACCGATCCGGCCAGCATCAGGGCCATCAGCCGGGAGTAGGAGAGGATGTCGCCGAAATAGCCGGTGATGTGGTTATAGAGGGAGCCGAAAATCCCGGTGATCTTTCCCAGCCCCTTCCCGGTGATCAGAGGCCCGGCCACCACCAGCGCCACGCCGGCGTACAGCACCAGCGGCATCACGCCCAGCACCATCAGTCCCAGTCCGGCGAAGACCACCCACCAGGTAATCTCCTCCCAGAAGGCGTCCATAAACTTTCCTGCCCGGATTTTTTGTACCACGCTGATGGCCATGCCGGTGACGATCTGAACCAATCCCAGGCACATGGCCCCCACCAGAATCATCATCGTATCGTCCAGCGGGGTAAACAGGGCGGGCAGTACAATGGGGTTCTCCATTCCCAGCACCGTGGTCAGCTGGGTAAGGAAATCCCCGAAGAAGCCTCCGGTGACTGCCCCCATCACAAGGGTGCTCACACCGCACAGGCCCAACAGGGCAAAGAAGTTCCACATCCCTCCCTTGGGTCTGACCTTTTTCAGCACGAATACCGAACCCAGGATCATCAGCAGCCCGTACCCCATATCCGCCAGCATGATTCCATAAAACAGGATGAAAAAGGGGGCCATCAGGGGGTTAGGGTCCAACGTCCCATAGGCGGGCAGAGAGTACATCTCGGTCACCATGCTCAAGGGCCGGGTAAACCAGTTGTTTTTCAGCTGCACCGGCACCTGGGCGTAGTCCTCCTCCACCGGGTCCTCCAGCTCATAAGCGCAGGGATACCGGGCCAGAAGGGTCTGGACCTCCTCCCACCGCTCCTCTGGCACCCAGCCTTGAAGGAGAAAGGTTTTCTCCGTATCCCGGAGTTTCATCCGACCCTCCTCCCGGCGGATGTCTAACGCGGCCCGGTCCGCCGCCTGGCACAGATCGTCCAGACGGTCCCCCAGGGCGGCCAGCACCTTTTTGGCCTGCTGGAGCTGGACCTGCGCCTCCTCCTGCTCCCGGGCCAGACGCACGTCGTTCTCTTTGGCCGTGCCGGTCCATCCCTCCAGGGACAGACGGGACCAGCCGAAGTCCCGCAGGGCCTCCAGCACCG
>CALWWF010000168.1 GCA_944385165.1 uncultured Oscillospiraceae bacterium | reverse complement strand
GTCAGGCCGCTCTCTTTCAGGCACTCCAAAGGCCGGTCCAGCCGGGTGGGCCGCACCAGGGAGGACCCCGCCCCCTGATACCGGGGCTCCAGGGCCAGGTCCCCCAGCACCGCCACCCGCGTCCCCGGGGCCAGGGGGAGCAGGTGGTCCTCATTTTTCAGCAACATGGCGCTCTCCGCCGCCGCCCGCCGGGCCAGGGCGTGGTGGGCCGCCTGGTCAAAGACCTTGGGAGCGCCCTCCATGGCCGCGTGGGTGGAGAGGACCACGTCCAGCAGCTCGTCCACCCGCCGGGCCACCGTCACCTCAGACAGCTCCTCCCGCTCCAGGGCACGGAGGACCTCCCGGTCGCTGTCCCCCTGGGTGCCGGGCATCTCCAGGTTGCTCCCCGCGGCCACGGCCGCCACCTGGTCGTTGCAGCCCCCCCAGTCGGTGACCACTATGCCGGAAAATCCCCACTCCTCCCTCAAAATCTCCGTGAGCAGATGGGGATGCTCGCTGGCGTGGACGCCGTTTACTCTGTTATAGGCGGACATGACGCCTCGGGTCTGTCCCTCCTTCACGGCGATCTCAAATCCGGTGAGGTACAGCTCCCGCAGGGTGCGCTCGTCCACCACGCTGTCCCCCGTCATGCGCAGAAGCTCCTGGCTGTTGGCGGCAAAATGTTTCACACAGGCTGCAGCCCCCTGGAACTGGATTCCCCGCACCAGGGCGGCGGCCAGCTTGCCGGAGAGATACGGGTCCTCGGAGAAGTACTCGAAGTTGCGCCCGCCCAGGGGGCTGCGCTTCAGATTCAGTCCCGGGCCCAAAAGCATGTGCACCCCCTGGGCGGCAGCCTCCTGGCCCAGGGCCCGGCCCACCTCCTCCAGCAGCTCCGGGTCCCAGCTCCCCGCCAGGCAGGCGGCGGTGGGGAAACAGGTCGCCGGCTGGCTGGGCCGCTGGCCCAGGTGGTCCCCCCGCCCCAGCTGCCGCCGCAGGCCGTGGGGGCCGTCGGAGAGCACCATACTGGGAACGCCCGCCTTGGGGAAGGCGTAGGTGCTCCACACGTCCCGCCCGGAGAGCAGGGCAACTTTCTGTTCCAGCGTTAATGCGTTTACAATATCCAGGTGCTTCATAGGGGTCTCCTTCCGTGGGTCTGCGTCTTCTCTCTATGATAGCAAAAAAACTCCGCCTGGTACAGGCGGAGGACACATTTTTTCTGGTCCTGACCTCTCAGGCGGACTCCTTCAGCGGCGCGTCTGTTGAGGCCAGGTAAGTGCCCACGATCATGATCGACAAGGCGGCCAGGAACGCAGGGCTGGGCCTTTCCCGAAAGATCACCAGGGAGAGCGCCACTCCAAGGAAGGGAGCGAGGGCATAGTAGGCGCTGGTCTTTGCCGCCCCCAGCTTTCTCTGGGCATACACATAGAAGAAAATACTCAGGCCGTAGGCCACAAATCCCAACAGCAGAACCGCTGGGATATGGCGCAGCGCAGGGAACGGCTCCCCGATCACAAGACCGATCATAAGAGAACCGGTGCCAGAGCCAAACCCCTTGATCACAACGATTTCCAGCGGGTCGCTTTCCGACATCATGCGGGTACAGTTATTTTCCAATCCCCAGCAGACACAGGCCAGCAGAACAAACAGAGAGCCGATGGAAAAACGCAGGCTGCTGGCGTCTTCAAAGGACAAGATCATGCTGGACCCGGTGATCAGAGCGATGGCCAGCCACAGCCGCTTACTGATCTTTTCCTGAAACACAAACAGCGCAATGACTGAAGTGGCGACGATCTCAAAATTGTTGAGCAGGGAGGCGTTGGCGGATGTCGTCTGCGACAGTCCGATCATCAAAAAAATCGGGGCTGCCACGTCCAAGAGGACCATCCCCACCGTATAGGGAAGGTCCTTCCGGGTCAGACGCTTTTCCCGGCTTCCTCGCCCCAGCCCGCTGCGGACCGCTCCCAGCAGCAGCATCCCGGCGCCAGCCCCCAGGTACAGCAGTCCAGCCATCATGGCCGGCGCCACATCCAGCAGCAGCAGCTTGGATACAGGGGAATTGAGCGCATACAGAGCGGCCGCTAAAATGGCCCATACAATCGAAAGCTTCACAGATTTCGTCATCACTGGCACCACCCTATTTGATAAATTTATCAATCGCGTCGGATAGATCCTCCAAAATCTTTTTGTCCCCGGTCTCCACCGCGTCCACAACACAGTGGTTGATGTGGTCCTGTAAAATGATTTTCCCGATGTTGTTGATGGCGGATTTGACCGCAGCGATCTGGATGAGGACTTCACTGCAATCCCGTCCCTCCTCCACCATTTTTTTGACCCCCTCCAAATGGCCGATGGCCCGGGAGAGGCGGTCGATCACCTTTTTGGTCTCCGTATGACGGTGGGAATGGGCCTGCTCCATGACTGCATGCACTCCTTTCTATATCCCCCCCAGGGGGATGTAGAAAGGATACCACAATTTCCCCCGCTGCGCAAGCTGTTTCTTTTCGTCGCTTTTATGCCTCTGCCGCAGAAATCAGCAGCAGCTTTCCTCTGCTGTACTCTCGCGCCCAGCAGGGTCCCGGCTATCCGGTCCCTCCCCAGCGGTTCTCCACAAAGCAAAAGGGACCGGACGTTCTCCTGGCAGAAAACGTCCGGTCCTCAGTACCGTGATTGACTTTTCGCTTCATCAGGTCATGATCTGGATAAAGGTCATGGTGGTGTCGTCCAGGGTAATGGTCCCCATGTTCTCCTGGTTCCAATCCTGAAGCAGCTGATAGATACGGGCCACGCCGTCCCGGAAGGTCTGGGTGTCCTCCACGTTGCGCATAATGAGATAGAAGGCATCCTGCCAGGTCTCTGGGTCAGAGGACACATAGGTCACATACTTCTCCAGCATTCGGAAGGCATCCTCCACCCTTCCCAGCTGGAAGTAGGACTCCGCCAGATACAGGGGAATGATGTTGGAGTCCACCTGCTCCAGCCGCTGGGCATACTTCTCCATGTTGGCCTTCACTTCCTCCGATGCCCCGTCGTCATAGGCGGCGTTGTACACATAGGAGACCAGATAGTCGCTCCACTCGAAGCGGTCGATCTGGGCCGCGAAGGCCATGTTGCCGTAGGTGGGGGTCTCAAACAGCTTTTGGGCAATCATATTGCCTCCCAGCAGGCAGGTATACAGGGCCACCAGAATGGCCGTGACCCGGATAGACCAGGTCTGTACCTTCGTCTTTTCCGGCAGCATCAGCAGCGTCCCCCCGCAGCACAAGCTGATAAGGGCGAACACAGCAAAGGCCAGGGGCAGATAGAAGTTGCTGGAAAACACCACTTCCACCGCCGCATGGCCGGCCATAAAGACCAGACAGGCCCCCAGGGCCGGCGTCAGGGGGTGGGACTGCTCCCCACGCCGCAGGCTCTTGAGAATCGCCACAGCCGAGGTCAGCAGCACCCCCAGGAACAAGACCAGGCCCACCACGCCGGTTTCGATGAGGGACTGGATATAGTGGTTGTGGACATACCGGGTGGTGTAGTAGAAGGACTGCACGCTGGCATAGCCGTTTTCAAAGGCGCCCATGCCCAGGCCCACGATGGGGCTGCGCTGGAAGAGCTTCATGCCGTCCTCAAAGAACACCACACGCTGGATGGCGTTCTGGTTGGCGAAGAGACCCTGAAGCCGGTTGGCCATAAAGCCGGGCAGGAGCTTGTAGCCCAGCTTGATGGAGCCGCTCCCCCCCTCTCCCTGATACACGGCGGAGGAGAATTCGGTCCCCTCAGAGGTGGAGAAGTTGAAGTAGAGCACCAGGCTGTCCTCCGGCACGGTGAAGGAGGCCCCCTGGGCGTCCCCGCGGTAAATGACCGTGCTGGTGTGCATCATGGTATCCTGCCGGTTCTGGCTTTCGATTACCACCGACAAATCCCCAGTGGACTCCACCTGGAGGGTATACTCCCCGGGAGCCGGATAGGCGGAGCGCCGGAGGCTCTCCCCCGCACCTAAACTCACGCCCCCCGTCACATTCAGCGCCAACGCCACATACAGCACTGCCAGAGCCAGCACCGCCGCGATCAGCCCGATCACTGCCCGGCCATGGGCAGCCAGGCGGGCCGCCAGTTTCTGCCCCACGAATTGATCCGCCAGAATCAGCAGCGCCGCCACCGCCGCCGTGCACACCAGGGGCACCGGCTGGAAGCCGTCCCAAGTATCAAACGCGGTCACATAGATGGGGAACACCGCGACCAGCGTGAGTACCAGCGTCTCCAACATCAAAATGAGCAGCGCAGAGCGGCGCTCTTTCCGCTCCAGGATCAAGTAGACCAGGAAGGCCGCCGCGATCATGCCGGTAGCGCCCATACTGAAGGCCAGCACGAAGGACAGAGAGTTCACAGCCAGGCAGATCAGATGGAACCGCCGCTCCCCCTTCCCCCGGGCAGACACGGCAAGGCCCAGGGACACCAGTACGCCGATGCCCACGCAGCCGGCGAAAATATTGGGGTTGTCAAAAAATGAGGTCATGCGCACCCCGGCCTCCACCCCGGACAGCTGGGAGAAGGCGGTGGTGAACAGGCCCAGGAAGCCCTGGAGGGCCCCGCTGAGCACCCGGGTGGAGATCAGATCAATACTAAACAGCCCTGCGAAGGCCGTACAGCCCTCCAAAAGCATGGCGGCCCGCAGGCCGATTTCCGTCTCCTCGTCCTTCTCCAGGACCAGGATCAGCACAAATACGCCAAAGGAGATCAGTACCTTCAAAAACTCGTACAGGGCAAACTTTCCCGACACCGCGTACAAGGTGGAGATCCCGTCCATCAGCACCCACAGGGCCGCCGCAGCTGCCACCCAGGTCAGCCGCTTGCGCAGCCGGGGCACGCCGGCCAGCAGGGCGATTACGGTGCAGACAGCCGTCACCAGGGCCACGGTCTTAATGTTATTGGAGTTGGTCAGACACAGCAGCAGGAACGCCGCCAGCGCAAACACGGTCAGCCCGATCAGCCCGTTTCGGGACAGGGCCGCCGCGCCGCCCCTCCCCTGGGCCGCGGGGGCCGCAGCAGCCGGCTTCCCCTTTCGATTTTGCTTTGACATGTTCTACATCCTCCGGATCAGCGTAGTTTTTCTTTATTTATGATTCCCTTCCAAAGGGTCATCAATAAAATTTTCACGTCCAGCAGCAGAGACCAATTTTCAATATAAAAAATGTCGTGCCGGATGCGCTCCTCAATGGAAGTATCCCCCCGAAGACCGTTCACCTGGGCCCAGCCCGTGATTCCCGGGCGCACCTGGTGCTTGACCATATAGAGGGGGATCTCCTCCTTGAACTGCTCCACAAAGTGGGGGATCTCAGGGCGGGGCCCCACCAGGCTCATGTCCCCCTTGAGCACATTGAAAAACTGAGGCAGCTCGTCGATGGAGCACTTTCGGATAAACGCGCCGAAGGCGGTCTTCCGATCGTCGGTGTTGCTGCTCCACCGGGTCTCCGATTGATCGTTCACCCGCATAGAGCGGAACTTATACATATAAAACTCCCGCTTGTTCAGCCCCACTCGCTTCTGCCGGAAAATGATAGGCCCCGGCGAGCTGAGCTTCACGCCAATGGCCGCAAAAAGCATCACCGGCGAGGTCAGCACAATCAGGACCAGCGACCCCACCACGTCCATGGCCCGCTTCAAGAAAGCGTTTCCAAGGTTGTCCAGGGGGATGCGGCGCAGATTGATGATGGGCAGACCGTTGATGGAGTCGAACTGGGGGTGGGCGGGCATATACTGGGCGTAAAAGGGAATCAGAGACAGCTTGGTCCCGCTGTTTTCACAGGCCTGGATGATCCGGGGCATCTGGGTATACTCGTCCATTTCCAGCCCGGCCACCGCCTCATCCGGCTTCAGCTGGTCCAGCAGCTCCCCCAGGCGGTGAAAACTCCCCAGATAGGGGACCTCCCTCCAGTCCGGCCGCTCCGAGACGTAACCCACCACCTGGAACCCCAGCTCCGGACTGCGTCGCAGCTCTTTCCAATAGTCCTTGGCTACCGCGCCGCTTCCGATAATCAGCACTTTCTTCGCGTTGTAGCCCAGGATGCGCACCCGGTGGAGAAACTTCCGCAGAACGATCCGCTTCAGCCCTAAACTTGCGTTTACCAGAACAAAAAAAATCCCCAGAGCCAGTCGGGAGAAGTGCACGTCTTTCATCAGGAAGAAGCCCATCAGCAGCAGTACAAAGTCCAGCGCGTTGGCCCAGAAGAGCCGCCCCAGCTCCTGATAAAGGCGGATGCTTCGGTGGGACTCATACAGCCCCATGATACTGAACGTGAGCAGATGGAGGGGGATCAACGCCGCAGCAGCAGCCACATAGGCACGAAACGGCATCACCGAGATCCCCCCGGGCAGCACATAAAAGCGCAGCCAATACCCCATTAAAAAGGACAGGAATACAAGCAGTCCGTCCAGCGCAATATTCAGCCGGTTCAGGAGAAGTTGATTTTCCTGAATCATGACCTTACCTCACTTTTTGCCCGGCTTGCCAGAGCCGGAATTTCCCATGTTCAAAATGGCTTGTTTGGCATTTTATTATACCAATGAAAGAAAAACTTGTCAAATTTTCACCGCCATCCGCCCCGGAAAAGCCGCTTCTTTGTTGTATAGAGAGATACACATTTTCCCCGTTTTTTCGCTATTATGAGGCGCTGCTGCGCTATTTTTACGAGAGGAGCTGTATCCTAATGGCAAGCAACCAAACAACCCACTACAATCTCAGTCAGTGGCTCGCCACTGACGCGGTACAGCGGAGCGATTTCAATCAGGACTTCTCCATCCTGGACGCCGCTTTATACTCGCTCTCCCAGAATCTTTTGACCAAGGCGGACTCCAGCAGCCTGGAAGCCCTCTCCGGTACGGTGACCCAGCTGTCCAACACAGTGGCTCAGAAGGCAAACCAGTCCGCTCTGTCCGCCGTATCCGCCCAGATCCCCAAAATCGCATACGGGACTTATACGGGCGACGGGGAATATGAAAGCGGTCAAAGTTTCCCCCGGACCATCAACCTGGGCTTTTCCCCTAAGGTCGTCTTTCTGATGAATGAGGATGGACTGATGTACAACAGTAACGGTCGGATCTACGGCGGGCTGGCCTTCCAGGGGCAGGAACTGCTTGCCTTTTCCACCCGCACCCCTGCCCTTACCGTCACTTCCTCCGGATTCCAGGTGTATACCCATCAGATCCATGTCAGCGGAGGCACCTACCGCTATGTGGCTACCAACGAGGCGGATGAGATCTACCGCTATTTTGCCATTGGCTGACCCCTGGACATGCAATACGCCGCAGGCGCTCCCAAGCCTGCGGCGTATTTTTTATCTGTCTATACAAAAGGGCCCCGCGCTTTCGCGCAGGGCCCTTTGCTGTTTAGGGGATTTGCAGCTGAGGCAGAGGATTAGTCATCCACCTCGGTAGCGCTGGTCACGACCATGTACAGAACAGAGGCCAGGTCGGTATCGTCATCCGCATAGGTGATGTAAGCGGTACCGTCGATGGTGTAGTTCTTGAACAGGTTAGCCAGGGCGCTGCCGCTGGGAGTACGAACCTCGTAGTCAGCGTCGGCATCCTTCATGATGTCGCGGGTCAGATCGCTGGTGCCGTCGGGCAGCATGACCAGAACGATCTCGGTGTCGGACAGGGTGACATAGGTGCTGTTGTTGATGGTCAGAGTACCGCCGCTGTAGGACACAGTCTCAACATTGCGAACGATCTCCTTCTCATCATCCTCAGTGAAGTTGTCGCCAGTCTCATAGTAGCCGTCGGAGTCGATGCTGTAGTTCTCATAGAAGTCGCCCACGCTCCAAGTGTTCTCCTTGGTCTCAACAGTGGTGACCTCGCCGTCCAGGATGGCGATCCAGGCATTGACCTCCTCGCCGTCGGAAGAGTCCACATAGGTCTCATCCAGCTTCAGCAGGTACAGCAGGCTGTCGGTGCTGGAGTCCTTGATGTTGGCGTTCTCAGCGTTTACATAGACCAGGGAAGCAGCCTTGTCGCTCTTATCCTTGTCCTTCATGTAAGCGATGTAGATCTCATCGCCGTCCTTCTTGGGGGTGACGTCGGGCACATTGGCGATGCCAGTGTACACGGTGATGTCGTTGTCGTCATCCTCAACCAGGAAGATGGTGGAGCTGTTGCCGGTCACAACACCGCCGATGGAGTTTCTGCCGTTGGCAATGCTGTCAACCATTCTCTCAGCAGAAGTGGCAGCAGCCTTCAGGTTGTACTCGCCATCGCTGTTCTTGGTGTAGGAGTACCAGCCAGCGACAGTCTCGTCACGACTGGAATCAGCATCCTCGAAGGCGTCCAGAGAATCGCCATCCTCATCGGTCATCTTGTTCACAGTGATCTCCTCAGTGGTGCCGTCGGAGAAGTAGGCATCGCCCTTCACAGTGCTGCTCAGGCCGCTGTTAGTAGCAATAGCAGCCACATAGACGTAGTTGCCCACGGAGATGGAGGCGTCGTCCACATAGATGACGTAGCCGTAGGGATCCAGCACGATGGAAGCGGTGTCGCCCACCACATAAGTGGTAGCAGCGGAATCAACAGCCACATCGTCATTGTCATCGGCATTGCCGTCGATCTTAGCGGCGTACTCATACTTGGTGCCGTCCAGAGTGACATAGTTCTCCACGGAGTAGGCGGTAACCTCACCGGTCACGACCTCAGCGGGCTGGATGGTCTGGACATCGCCGTTGGCATAGGTGTAGATGATGTAGTCGTCTTCGGCGTAGTCAGCCACGTCGAACTCGTCATCCTCCAGAGCGTTGACGGTAGCAGGGCCGGTCAGAACGGTCACGTTCACATCGCCCTTGTTCTCGTCATAGTCGCCGGTGGCCTGCATGGCATAGGTGTTGATGAACACCAGGGTGACCACATCGTCGTCGTCGTCCACATAGACCTCAGTCACAACGCCCTTGCCGGAGATACCAGCAGCAGCGGAGTTGTTGCGGTCAAAGTAGTTCTCGACGTTGGTGCTGGCGGAATCGCCATTCTCGAACACATCCAGATCAAAGTCCCCGTCCTTCAGGTCGTTGACCATGGAGTTGCCCAGCAGAGAATACAGGTCGCCCTTGGTGGCCTTGGCAGTGTAGACAGCCACGGTATCGTCCGCGAAAGTGCCGATGTCGGTGGTCTTGTATCTCCACTGAGTGCCGGGACGGCCGAAGTCATCCTGAGCGTGCTCATACTTCTTCAGATCGCCGTCATACAGCTTCTCGCCCAGCTCCACGATGTAGCCGGCGGTGCCGCTGGTGCTGGAAGCAGGGGTCTCATCAGAAATAGAATCGGCATAGTCCTCGCTGCTGGTGACATAGTTGTACTCCACGCTGGTGGTGATGGTGATGTCGCCAACAGTGATGTTCTGGCCATTCTTGCTGGCCTCAACCATGCCAGCCTCCAGGGTGTTCAGGACCATCTGAGCCACGTCGTTACGGGTCATGGCCTCGGACACAGCGGCATCCACGTCCTTGAACAGCTCGATCTTGCTGCCCTGGCTCACGGTGGACAGCTGCCAGTCATCGCTGAAATCAGACTGATACTGGAAGTAGCCCAGAGCCTTCATCAGCATCAGAGCGGCCTGAGCGGTGGTAACGGAATCGTTGCCGCCGTAGGTGGTGGCGCTGGTGCCGGCGGTGATGCCGTTGGTGTAGCAGGCAGCCACATAGGGCTCGGCCCAAGAGGGCACGTCAGTGAAGGGGCTGGTACCGGCGTAAGTAGCTACGCGGTAGTCCATCAGGTTGGCCATCACAACGGCCATCTCGTTACGAGTGACCAGCTGATCCGGATTGAAGTCTCCGTTCTCGTCGCCGACCATGATGCCGACCTCTTCCAGAACGGAAATGGCCTCGAGGTTATCCTCGGAAGACACATCCGCATAGGAAGCGGCGCTGCTGCCCACGACCATCAGGCCGGTGATCATGGCAGCGGTCATGCCCAGGCTGAGAACCCGCTTCAGGTTTCTCATTGGAATTCCTCCTTATTTTCTTGGTTCCCGCAGGCCTGTGCGGCCTTTAGGACCATATCGTCTGAGACAACCTTCGATTTCTTTTCCATCTGCGATGAGAGGTAGGCAAGGGGAGTTCTACTTTCCTTGCTCACTTCCATTCGCTCCGAAAAGAGCCCTTCAGGTCATCCTGGAGTTATATTAGCAGACCGGTTTTGAAAAGTCAACGGGTCTGACGCAAATGTAACAAAGCTGTAATATTGGGATTTTCCCGGCTTTTTCAGCTTCTTCCCGGGAATTCTTCCTCAAATTCTTATGAAAATGAGTCCTCGGGTTTTCCCTGCCCGCAGGGTGCCGATTCGGTCTTCCGAAAATGGGGCAAACTATTTTTCTTGCCGGACACCGGAACCGCCCAGCGGAAGAGATGGATTTTCCTCCTTCCAACGGGACAGGGCGCCGCCTCTGTTTTTCCCACCTTGACTGATCTGTAAGGAGAACAGGGGGCGCGTCTGCGTCTACCGGGGCCGTCTACCGGGGCGATATAGATGTTCTTTCTCTGTACCAGCACTTTTCCGCCTATTTTGCTCGCACCTGCTCAGACTGGTCTACCTCAAGTCTACCGGTCCGCCCGACTGATCTTACCCGGCTGTTCATATGGCCCCGTTCCCATGTTTTTTAGAGATTTTCAATATACTTTCACTTTCCCGTCCTGCCAGTCCCAGCACACGATCCTGTTTTTCGACGTGCCGCTTCAGATAAAATACGGCTCCCTACCTTTAATTATATAATTATATCTTTCTATTGTTCGATAGCAGAAAACCGGGAGAGCGCCCCGAGGGGGCGTTCTCCCGGTCCTGCCCTGTCCAGGCGGCGAAGCGCCTGGGCGGAGAGCATTCAGCTGTCGATGACCTCGCCGGTGAGCACTTCCCGGCTGTCCACCGTAAGCTCGCCGTTCTGGCAGTCCACGGTGATACGGGAGCCGGGCTCCACCTGGTCGGCGATGATCTTCTTGCTGATCAGCGTCTCCACCGTGTGCTGGAGGAACCGGCGCAGAGGCCGGGCGCCGTAAACGGGGTCGTAGGCGCTGTCGATGATGAACTCCTTGGCCGCGGGGGTCAGCTCCACAGTGAGCTGCTTGTCCTCCAAGCGGCGGTTGATGTCCGCTGCCATCAGGTCAATGATGTGGGTCACGTTCTCCTTGGTCAGCGGTTTATAGAATACGATCTCGTCCAGCCGGTTCAGAAACTCCGGGCGGAAGGACTGCTTCAGTAGGGCGTTCACCTGGTCCCGGGCCTGCTGGCTGATCTCGCCGTTGGCGTCAATGCCGTCCAGCAGATACTGGCTGCCCAGATTGGAGGTGAGGATGATGATGGTGTTCTTAAAGTCCACAGTGCGGCCCTGGCTGTCGGTGATCCGGCCGTCGTCCAGCACCTGGAGCAGGATGTTAAACACGTCGGGGTGGGCCTTCTCCACCTCGTCAAAGAGGATGACGGAGTAGGGCTTCCGCCGCACCGCTTCGGTGAGCTGGCCGCCCTCCTCATAGCCCACATATCCGGGAGGCGCGCCAATCAGACGGGACACGGAGAATTTCTCCATATACTCGGTCATGTCGATGCGCACCAGATTTTTCTCGCTGTCAAAGAGGGCCTCGGCCAAGGTCTTGGCCAGTTCGGTCTTGCCCACGCCGGTGGGGCCCAGGAACAGGAAGGAGCCGATGGGCTTATTGGGATCGGCCACGCCGGCGCGGCTTCTCAAAATGGCCTCGGACACCAGGCGCACGGCCTCGTCCTGGCCCACCACCCGCTTGTGGAGGATGTCCTCCAGGTGGAGCAGCTTCTCCCGCTCCCCCTCCATCAGACGGGCCACGGGGATACCGGTCCAGCGCTCGATGATGCGGGCGATCTCCTCCTCGGTGACTTTATCCCGCAGCAGAGAGCGGGCCTTCCCCTCGTTGGCGATCTGCTCCTCCGCCTCCAGCTGCTTTTTCAGCTCCGGGATCTTGCCGTATTGCAGCTCGGCGGCCCGGTTCAGATCGTACTCCCGCTGGGCCTTCTCCAATTCAGCGTTGGCCGCCTCCAAGTCGGAGCGCAGCTTCTGCACCTTGCCGATGGCGTTCTTCTCGTTCTCCCACTGGGCCTTCTTGGCGTTGAACTCGTCCCGCATCTCGGACAGTTCCTTCTGAATTTCCGCCAGGTGCTCCTGGGAGAGCTTATCCGTCTCCTTTTTTAGGGCGGCCTCCTCGATCTCATGCTGGATGATCTTCCGCTGGATCACATCCAGCTCAGTGGGCATGGAGTCGATCTCGGTGCGGATCATGGCGCAGGCCTCATCCACCAGGTCGATGGCTTTGTCGGGGAGGAAGCGGTCAGTGATATAGCGGTTGCTGAGGGTGGCGGCGGCGATGATGGCGCCGTCGGTGATCTTCACCCCGTGGTACACCTCATAGCGCTCTTTCAGCCCGCGGAGGATGGCGATGGTGTCCTCCACCGAGGGCTCGCTGACCATCACAGGCTGGAACCGGCGCTCCAGGGCGCTGTCCTTTTCGATATACTGGCGGTACTCATTTAAAGTGGTGGCGCCGATGCAGTGCAGCTCGCCCCGGGCCAGCATGGGCTTGAGCAGATTGCCCGCGTCCATGGCGCCCTCGGTCTTGCCGGCCCCCACAATGGTGTGCAGTTCATCAATGAACAGGATGATCCGGCCCTCGGATTTGCGCACCTCGTTCAGGACCGCCTTCAAACGCTCCTCAAATTCGCCCCGGTACTTGGCCCCGGCGATCAGGCTGCCCATATCCAGGGCAAAGATGGTCTTCTCCTTCAGGCTGCCCGGCACGTCGCCCTTCACGATCCGCTGGGCCAGGCCCTCGGCGATGGCCGTCTTGCCCACGCCGGGCTCGCCGCTCAGAACGGGGTTGTTCCCCGTTCTGCGGGACAGTATCTGGTTCACGCGCTGATTCTCCTCGTCGCGGCCGATGACAGG
>CALWWF010000167.1 GCA_944385165.1 uncultured Oscillospiraceae bacterium | reverse complement strand
GCATGAGCACCACCCCGTTGCAGGCCTGGGCGGAGAGCTTCACGTTGCTCTTCCGGTTGGCGGAGCCGCCCACCCGGCTGGTGCCCTCCCCCAGCAGGTCTCGGAACAGTTTCGCCTCCAGCCCGGCCTTGGTCTCCTCAGGCTGGGTGATGGTCAGGGGGATGGCTACCGTCTCTCCCTCGGCGGCGGCATCAAACATGGATTTGGCCTGGCTGACGTCAAAGTCGATGCCCACTACGTCCTGGCTGACCTCCAGGGTATCCGGGTCGATCTCGGCGCTCTTGGCCTCGGTGTGGAGCTCAGCGTACATGGCGTCAAAGTCCGGCTCCTGGGGGGTGGTCTCGTGGGCGGGGAGAACCACCGGCTCCGGGGAGACTTCCTCCCCCTGAAGGGCGCCGGACACCGCTTGGGTCATGGCCTCCAGCACCATAGGCTCCGCCACGGCCCGGTCGATGGTCACCCCGGTGACCCCCTTGGTGAGCATCAGCTTGTCGCCCTCAATGGCGTAGGAGGCGTTGGTCAGCGCGCCGCCTACCTGGAGATCCGCCTCGTCCAGTTTCTCCTCCAGCTCCTTCTGGCCATCGCCGGTCCAGGTCAGGGCCAGGTCCAGGCCGCTCTCTGCTCCCAGGCGGTGGGCCAGATAGGAGCCGCCCTGGAGCAGGAAGTGCTCCCGGCCTGCCTGCCAGGCTGCTTCCACGGTGGCCTGGTCGTCCACCCGGGCGGCGGAGGCGGAGAGCTCCCCTTCCCAGGGGCCGTATTCCAGGGGCAGGACAACCTGGCTGGACACCTGTCCCAGCTGGTCCTCCAGGGCGGTCAGGGCCTGCTCCCGGGTCATACCTCCTACGGATACGCCCGCCACGGAGACTCCGTCCAAAATGGCGGGGGAACTCCCTACCCAGGCGCACAGGCCCAGATATCCCGCCGCGAGCACCGCAACGGCGGCGCCGGCGGCAATGAGCGGGATTTTCTTTTTCTGTTTTGGATTCCCCGCAGCCCGCTGCGGGATATGCTGTCCTTTCATGTTGTCCCTCCACGCCCCTTCCCGCGCGAAAGGGGCCGTTTGGTGTTGCCGAACTGTGCGCGGGAGAGCCGGAGCCCGTACTGTTCCATGGATTTATGGTACGATCCCTGGCCGGATTTCATTCCGCGTCTCCAGTGGGTCCAGTAAAAATTTCGGCCGCCTGTGGGAAAATATCCCCCACAGCCAGACGCGGAACGGCTGTTCCAACAGACCTTATTATAGCATCCGCCCTGTGCCCATACAATTACAGAACAGTTACAGTCCCACGAAAAATCCCCCTGGGAGCCGTTTACTTTTTGCCGTCTGCGCAGTATAATCAACTGGGCCGTAGTATCCTGGAGAGGGAAAGCGGCGCTTTTATCAAATTTTAAGGGCAGTTCAATCCCATTTTCCCTTGCGTCTGATATGCTGGTTCCATCAAGCATTTTGACGCGGCTGGAGGTTGTTACCATGGAAGAGCAAACCTACAATTACGGCGGCGGCTCCCGCCGGAGCGGGAACCGCGGCGACTTTGGCTTTTGGGTCCTGGCGCTGATTTTCCTATTTGCCTTGCCGCCGGTGGGCATCTTGATGATCGTTCTGAAGCTGGCCGGAGGCGGGAAAAAGAAGTCCCGGGCCCAGGGGCGGCATCCCTACTACATCCAGCAGGAGCAGGGGAGGGTGGGGGCCCGCACCGTCCAATTGGGCGGGGAGGAGTCTAAAAATGCCGCCGCCCAGCCCCAGATCAGCAGTAAACTCTCCAAAATGGCCGCCAAGGCCAAGCGGCTGACGGTGGCGGGCGCGGCGCTGTCGGCGGTCTTTGGGTTTGTAGCGCTGAACGCCATGGCAAGCTACCTATGGGTTTTGCCGGACCTGGCCTGGTATCTGGAGGGGGTCGTCCCGCCGCTGTGCTTTTTTGGAGCGGGCCTGGGCTGTCTGTGGGCCGGCCTGCGCCGGAAGAAGCAGGTACGCGGCTACCGGACCTATCTGGCTATGATCGGGACGAAAAACGCCGTGTCGGTTGCCTCCCTGGCCTCCGCCCTGGGGACCTCCCCCACCAAGGTACAGGATACACTGGAGGATATGCTGGATGAGGGCTTCTTCCCCATGGGCTATCTGGACTACGGCAGCGGCCAGCTGGTGCTCAGCGGCGGTGTCTCCGATCCGCCTCCCCAGAAGGAGGAGCCTGAGGCAGAGAAGCCGGAGGAGGACCCCCAAAACGCGGTTTTGGAGGAGATCCGCGCCATCAACGCCGGCATTGACAACCCCAAGTTGAACCAGCAGATCGACCGCATCGGGGCCATCACGGCCAAAGTGTTTGAGTACCAGCGCAGCCACCCCCAGAAGTCCGCCCAGCTCCACAGCTTTCTAAGCTATTACCTGCCCACCACCCTAAAAATCCTCCGGGCCTACGCCCAACTGGAGGACCAGGAGGTGGAGGGGGAGAACATCTCCGCCGCCATGGAGCGTATCGAGGGGATGATGGACAAGGTGGTGGAGGGCTTTGAAAAGCAACTGGACCAGCTCTTCCAGGGGGACGCCCTGGACATCACCGCCGACGTGGAGGTGCTGGAGCGGATGTTGGCCAAGGACGGCCTGTCCACCTCTGACAGCCTGCGGATGGGGCATTAAACCGGGATACAAAAACGCAAACGAAGGCGGCCCATTAGGGCCGCCTTTTTGATGGGAAAAGCGGCTTTGCCGCGTTTCCCCAATAGCGCGCCGTCCCGGCAGGAGGGGAAGACCTCCCGCCGGGACGGCGCATTTTGTTTGGCTTTGCCTATGGTCCGGAGAGGATCAGGCGAAGGGGTTTTCGGTGGGGTAGGGCAGGGACTTGGGCTGGTTGTAGGCGATGTCCTCCACCCCCAGCAGCTTCATGACCTCAAACAGGGCCTTGCCGTAGTGGCCGAAGGCCACGGCGCCGTGGTGGGGATAGCGCTTCTGGACCAGCACATGGCGGTAGAAGCGGCCCATCTCCGGGATGGCGAAGATGCCGATGCCGCCGAAGGAGCGGGTCTTCACAGGCAGGACCTCGCCCTGGGCGATGTAGGAGCGCAGCTTGCCCTCGCTGTCGCACTGGAGACGGTAGAAGGTGATCTGGGAGGGGGCGATGTCGCCCTCCAGGGTGCCCCGGGTGAAGTCGGGGTCGGAGCCGGCGGGCTCCAGGGTGCGGTGCTGGATGAGCTGATACTTCACGGCCCGGTCGGCGCACAGCTTGCAGCTGGGGGTGTTGCCGCAGTGGAAGCCCATGAAGGTGTCGGTGAGCTGATAGGGGAACTTGCCCTCGATGTCCTCG
>CALWWF010000166.1 GCA_944385165.1 uncultured Oscillospiraceae bacterium | reverse complement strand
CCCTGGTCGTGGTACATGGTGACCACGCCGTCAAAGTCGCCGTTGAAGGCCTTGACGAACAGGATGTCGGAGGAGAAGGGGCCCATGGCGTTCATGCCGTTCTCCTTGGCCTTCTCGATGGCGGGGGTGATCACGTCGATCTCCTCCCGGCCGCACAGGCCGCCCTCGCCGCAGTGGGGGTTCAGAGCCGCCACGCCGATGCGGGGGTTCTGGAAGCCGGCCATCTTCAGGGTGGAGTTGCACAGGGTGATAGCCCGGAAGATCTTCTCGATGGTCAGGTTGTTGCTGACCTCCTTGATGGGAATATGGCTGGTGGTGCGGGTGGTCCACATGCCGCCGGCCACGTTGATCTCGCCGAAGGGCTGATCCGCCACGCCGAACAGGTGGGCCATTACATGGTGCTCGCTTTCATACTTGCAGCCGGCCAGCTTCATGCCGTTCTTGTTAAAGGGGGCGAAGCAGAAGCCCTCCAGCTCGCCGCTCTTGCACAGGTTGACCGCCAGTTCCAGCATGTTGTTCACGCTGACGCTGCACATCATGTTCAGCTGCCCCATCTTTACCTCGGCGGGGTCCTGGTCGTGCTGGTCCAGGATGGGCAGGCCCTTGTCCCAGTCCGCCTCCCCCACGGAGGAGATCACATAGTGGGGAGCGTCGCCGCCCACGATCTTCAGCGCATTCTCAAAGATCCGCACATCGCCGATGATGATGGGGCGGCAGTAGTCCGCGTAGAAGTTCTTGACCGCCAGCTTGGCCACCAGCTCGGGGCCCACGCCAGCGGAGTCACCCATCAGAATACCCAGTACCGGTTTCTTTTCACTCATTTCATTCAACCGTCCTTCCCATTTAACTCCCGCTTTTCCCTTGCGGGTTTTTCAATCGAAATGATTATAGTGCAAACGCCGTGCCAAGTTTTGTGCAGACTATGCAATTTCCTAGGGAAACTCCGGTCTTTTTGTGTAACCCGTCAAATGAGCAGGTCATTTTTTGTGCGATCCGTCAAAGAAACCGATTGAATCTTTCCGCCCCTTCGTCAGTTTGCAGGCAAATTATGAAACGATTGAAACACTTCTGAAACGCGTAGAAACGTTTCGTTTGTTTCACTTCGTTTCATTTCCCTGTCCCCCGTTCCAGCTGCTTGCTCCGCCGCCACAAGGTAGTCCTGCTGATGCCCAGCTCCCGGGCTAGGTCCGCCTTCTTCTTCCGGGGCGCCGGTTGGGCAGGGTGGCCAGCCGGCTGTGGGCGGCCCTCCGGGGTCTCAAACTCAAACAGTCCGGCCATTTTCAGCTGGGCCGGGGTGATGGGGGCCCCGTCGTTGAGGATCACCAGCCGCTCGCTGAAGTTGCGCAGCTCCCGCACATTGCCGTACCAGGGGTACTGGCGCATCAGGGTGGCGGCCTCCGGCGTCACCACGGGGGCGGGACGGCCAGCCTCCCGGCTGAAGTTTTCCAAAAGCCGCTGGAAGATCAGTTCCACGTCCCCCGGACGCTCCCGCAAAGGAGGCAGGTGCAGTTCCAGCAGGTTGATGCGGTAGTACAGGTCCCGGCGGAAGGTCCCCTGGAGGATCTTATCGTGGATGCTGGCGTTGGTGGCAGAGATCACCCGCACGTCCACGGGGATGATCCGGTTGTCCCCGATGCGGCGGATGTTCTTCTCCTGCAAAACCCGCAGCAGCTTGGCCTGGAGGCTCAGGGGCATCTCTCCGATCTCGTCCAGGAAGATGGTCCCCTTGTGGGCCAGCTCGAACAGGCCCACCTTGCCCCCCTTCTGGGCTCCGGAGAAGGCGCCCTCACTGTAGCCGAACAGTTCGCTCTCCAGCAGAGGCTCCGGCAGGGCGGCGCAGTTCACCGGCACGAAGGGGTAGCTGGCCCGGGCGCTGGCGTTGTGGATGGACTGGGCAAACATCTCCTTGCCCGTCCCCGTCTCTCCCAAGATCAGCACATTGGCGTCGGTGTGGGCGTATTTATAGGCGGAGGCCAGGCGCTGCTTCATCTCCGGCGCACCGGCCAGAATATCCTGGAAGGTGTACCGGGCGGTAAAGCCGGACTGGCGCACCTGCTTTTGGATCTTGGAGTCGGTGTCCCGGATCATCTCCGCGTTTTGGATGGTGAACAGCACGCCGCTCTCCTGTCCCTCCACGGACATGGGGGCGCAGCGCATCACCGTCATCCCCGTGGAGAACTGGCGCATGGTGTCCACCGCGATGCCGTTGGCGGCCACCTGCCGCCAGCCCGAGTCGGGCAGCACCGCGTCGATGTCCTGGCCGTTGAGCTCCTGGGCGCTCCCGCCCCCCAGCAGCCGGGCCGCCTGGGCGTTGGCCGCCAGGATGATCCCCTGGCCGTCACAGGCCAGGACCCCGTCGTGGTGGTGGTCCAGCAGGGCCCGCAGCAGCTGATTTTTCAGCTGCTCCCGGTTGATGGCCTTGGCCGTCTCAATGGCGGTGCGGATGGTGTGCTCTACCGCCTCCTCCCCGGTGCGGATAAAAACCGAGGGGATACCGTGCTCCTTACATTGGGCGCACACCGTCAGGCCGGCCACCACACACTCAAAGTTGTTCTTCTGGACCTCCCAGATGACTCCTTCCACGTCCTCCTCTCCCCGGATGTAGAACACCTGAAGGTCCAGCCCGGTGAGGCGGCGGATGCTGGAGACGCTGCAGGCCGTGGAGTCGGCCAAGATCACGGCGGTGCGCCGCCGCCCGTATTTCTCGACGCACTCGTCCAGGGCGTTGAGAATGTCGTCGCCGGTGACGGTGATCTCCACGAAGGACGCCTGAGGATTCTGCCGCTGGATGGAGCGGCCGGTGATGCCCCGGGCGGCGATGATCTGATATTTGGAGATGTCCATGGAGAAAGACCGGCTTCCATATAGATGGAAAATATCGATCTGTATATCCCGGGTGTCCAGAGAGGCCACATAGTCTTCAAATTTTTCCTGGAGCTCCTGATAGGGCACCACAAGCAGCACATGGACCATCCGGTTCTCTCCTCCTCTCTCTGTACTGGCATTTCAAGATACTTGCTTGTTATTTTACAGTAAATTCATCATTTTTGCAAGGTATTTCTGTGCTTTTTGCACAGGAATAAAAAACCGCGGAGCTTTTGGAAGCTCCGCGGTTTTTCCCTTGGATGAAAAGAAACTTACTTGTTCACCACGTTGATGGGGGCACCGTCGATGTACGCCTTCACATTGTCCACAGTGATGTCCATGATGCGCTGGCGGGCTTCCTTAGCGCCCCAGGACATATGGGGGGTGATGATGCAGTTGGGGGCG
Source organism: uncultured Oscillospiraceae bacterium (assembly GCA_944385165.1). Lineage (GTDB taxonomy): Bacteria > Bacillota > Clostridia > Oscillospirales > Oscillospiraceae > Lawsonibacter. Next base: position 100 of record CALWWF010000166.1, on the reverse strand, counting down.
GTGAGCAGGGGGTTGTCCGCCTTGATGGGCTCGGTGTACACCACGTCCAGGCCGGCGGCCGCCAGCTTGCCGGACTTCAGGGCGTCGGTGACGTCCTGCT
>CALWWF010000165.1 GCA_944385165.1 uncultured Oscillospiraceae bacterium | reverse complement strand
GGCAACGGCGTGGACCCCGCCGACATCTTCAAAAAGTACGGCGCCGACCTGCTGCGCCTGTGGGCCGGTTCCGCGGACTACCATGTGGACGTGCGCTGCTCGGACAACATCTTCAAGCAGCTCTCCCAGAACTACCTGAAGTTCCGCAACACCGCCCGGTACTGCCTGGGCAACCTGGACGGCTTCGACCCCAACCACCTGGTCTCCCCCGAGGACATGCTGGAGCTGGACCGGTGGGCGGTGACCAAGCTCAACGAGCTGACCGTCAAGTGCTTTGAGGCCTACGACAACTATGAATTCCATGTGGTCTCCCACGCCATCAACGACTTCTGCGTGGTGGAGCTGTCCTCCTTCTATCTGGACATCATCAAGGACCGGCTCTACTGCGAAGGAGCGGACAGCCTGGAGCGCCGCTCCGCCCAGACTGCCCTGTGGCTGATTTTGGACACCATTACCAAGCTCTTCGCCCCCATCCTGGCCTTCACCTGCGACGAGATCTGGCAGGCCATGCCCCACCGCAGCGAGGAGGACGGGCGCAACGTGGTCCTCAACGAGATGAACCAGCCCTTCCAGGACTATGACCTGGGGGACATGGTCTCCTGGAATACTCTGATCCAGCTGCGGGACGGGGTGAACGCCGCCCTGGAGAGCGCCCGGAACGAGAAGAAGATCGGCAAGAGCCTGGAGGCCCACGTCACCCTGGTGAAGGACAGGACCCAGGTGGACAACCTGGAGGCCCTTCAGGAGAAGTTCCAGGACCAATGGGCCGACCTGTTCATCGTCTCCGACGTGGACGTGTCCGAGGACGCCGGTCTGTACGCCCAGGGGGCGGAGACCCCCATCGCCGGCGTGCGGGTGGTCATCACCCCCGCCAAGGGCGAGAAGTGCGAGCGCTGCTGGAAGCACCACATCAAGGTGGGCTCCGACACCGAGCACCCCACCCTGTGCCCCCGGTGCGCCAAGGTGGTCCGAGGGATGAATCTGGAGCTGTAACACAAAATCCCTGAAACAGAAGACGCGCCCCTGGGCCGGTTTCCCGGCCCAGGGGCGCGCTGTTTTTCTATCTCAATTGTTTTCTATCCCGCTTTGCTCTCTGGAGTCACGGAATATTCCCGGTAGTACTGCACCCACTGGTACTCCAGCAGGGCCTCCTCCGCCTCCGGGGGGAGCCAGCCGGTGACCTGGCCCTCCGGGTCCAGGTACAGCCCCTGGTCGTGGACCAGGGGGGTGATCTGCCGCACCGTCTCCGCGTACTGGAGGAAGGCTGGGCCGGTCCAGCCGCACTGCTCAAACAGCTCGTTCATCAAAAAGCAGGGGGAGAAGTCCCCGCCGTCTCCCTGGAAGTCCCGGCCCAGAGTCTCTTTGGCGGCGGAGTTGGCCCAGATGACGTAGGGGGTGGAGTAATAGTCGTAAAGCCCCTGAGTGGTGGACAGGTCGAAGTCCGCCCCCACGCCCTCATAGGCGCTGTTTCCGTTGCCGCCCCAGGGCTTGTGGTCCCCGAAGAGCACCAGCACCACCGGCTCCTCCATCTCCTCCAGCTGCTCCACCAGGGCGGTGACGGCGGAGATGGTGATGTTCAGCCCGTGGAGGTAGTTGTTGAACACATTGCAGGACTCCTCCGGCAGCCCGCTCTCCTCCGGGTCCAGATAGGCCTCGTTGGCGGTGTAGCCGTCCTCATAGGGGCCGTGGTTCTGATAACTCACCGAGAAGGAGAACACCGGTCCCTCCCCCGTCCCCAGCTGGGTCTGGAGGTCTTTTACGATCTCCTCCATCAGGATGTGGTCCGAGTTCCACTGGGCCCCCACCGGGTCCACCAGCTCCCCGTAGTGATTCTCGGTGAACCAGTACTCCTGGAAGCCCAGGTACTGGTTCACGTCCTCCCGGTTGTAAAACCACCCGAAGCCCGGGTGGCTGCCCCGGGTCTGATACCCTTGGCGGTCAAAGTACCACACATAGGAGTCGGTCTCCCCGCGGAACTTCCCGTGCTGGCTGTACCCGGTGAGGAAGCCCCACTCGGTGTCCACGGTGCCCCGGCGAAAATGTTGGTGAGGAGATTGCCGGACACCGACTCCTCCTCCAGCTGATGCCAGGGCTCGTACACCGCCTGCACCCCCTCCTGCTCCCCCAGGACAGGGAAGTCGGTGAGGTCGCAGAAGGCCTCCAGCATGATCCCCACCACGCTGACCTGCTCTTCCCGGGGGATGTCCGCCTCCTCATAGGCGTCCAGAATGGCCTGGGCCTGCTGGGCGTCGTACCGCTCCGGCGGGGCGGGGAACAGGTCCTGAACGCTGTAGAGGAAGGAGTAGAGGGTTCCGTGGGACACATACACCTCCGTGTCCGACCAGGGGTTGACCAGCTCCTCCCCCGGCTGGGTCTGGTCGTAGAGGTCCGCATTGCAATACAGGCTGGAGTAGGCCACGGCGGCCACCGCCCCGGTGGAAATCAGGCCGAACAGCCGCACCTTCCACCGCCGCACCCCGCGGGGCAGCAGGAGCAGGGCCAGAACCAGCCCCGCCGCCGCCCAGAGGAGGGTGTGCTCCACCAGGGGGGAGAGCTCCAGGGCGTACTTGCCCGCCATGTCCCCCGCCTCAGAGACCAGGGCCAGGTCCCCGGCCAGCAGGGGGTCCCCCCGCAGCTGGATTTTAAAATAGTTCACCAGCCCGATCCCCAGCAGGGGCAGGGCCGTGAGCAGATAGGCCAGCCAGCACCGTCCGGACAAAAAATAAAGCAGCCAGATCAGCAGAACGGCTGGCAGCAGGTTCAGATACCACAGCATGGGGGTGTCCCAGTAAAATTCCGCCAGGGCGGCGGGGTCCAGCTCCCCATAAGAGCCGGCGGAGAGGGATAAGGTCAGTACCCCCAACAAAATGCCCAGGGCGGTCAGGCCCACCGCCAGCCACCCCTGGTGCCAGGGGCGGTACTGGGGCGCGCTCCCCCTGGGCAAGCGCACCACCCGGTAGAGATGCTTCAAAGGGCCCCCTCCTCCCCACTTTTTGTAAACTTCTCGTAAAATCAGCGTTAAGGAGTATACCACAAACTTTGGGGAAGGAAAAGGGGGTTCTACGTAATTTCCCTGGTTTTTCTGGGGATTTATGCTTATTTTAAGAAAAAGCGGTCAAAAAACCGCCGTCCGGCTGCTATGTGCCGGGCGGCGGTTTTGTCAGAGAAACGGTCAGGGCAGATAGGACAGGGGGTTGACCGAGGTGCCGTTGACCCGCACCTCGAAGTGGCAGTGCACGCCGGTGGAGCGGCCGGTGCTGCCCGCCCGGGCCACCTGCTGGCCCTTGTACACCTTGTCGCCCACGGACACGGTGAGGGAGGAGTTGTGGCCGTAGTAGGTCTGGGTGCCGTTGTCGTGGGTGATGACGACCAGGTTGCCGTAGCTGCCCCGGTAGCCGGCATAGGTCACGGTGCCGCCGTCGGCGGCGCACACCGCCGCCCCGTAGGAGGCGGAGATGTCGATACCCGAGTGGTAGCTGTAGCTGCCGAAGATATACCGCCCGCCGAAGTAGGAGGTGATCCGCCCGTAAATGGGCCACTGGTAGCTGCCGGTGGAGGCGGTCCTGGGCTTTTCCCGGGTGCCCACGGCCATCACGGTGGTGGTGGGCTCCCGCAGGGTGGTGGTGGAGTTGATGGTCCGCTCGGTCTCCTGGCCGTTGACGTAGGTGACGGTGGCGCTGACCTGCTCCTCGCCCTCCACCCCCTGGGTGAGGATCTCGCTGTCCCCGATGTACATGGAGCTGTCCTCCACCTCTTCCACCGGGCAGGCGATGGCCTGGGTGTAGGTGACCTCCTCCACCGTCTGCACCGACAGCACCGGGGTGCGCTCCTTCACGTTGAGCACGTCCCCCACCATCAGGCGGTTGATGTCCACCCCCGGGTTCAGGGCCTGCAGGTCGCTGACCGACATGTCGTTGGCGTAGGCGATGGCGTTAAAGGTGTCCCCCGCCACCACGGTGTAGGTGGTGGAGCCCCCCTGGTTTTCCTCCAGAGCTTCCTCCATCTCCCGGACGGTCATCAGGTCCTCCACCTGATACACCGGGAGGATGGACACCGTGTCCAAAAACTCCGCCGATACGGTGTTCTCCGTGGTGTACCGGTCCTTGAAGTCCGCCAGCAGCTCCTCCAGGGCATCCTCGTCCTTCACCGTCCCCACGATCTGGTCGTCCACCACCACCTGGTACTGGCGCAGCTCGCCGCTGACGCTGTCCAGCTGCTGGTAGAAGTAATTCTGAACGTCCCGCTCCGAGGTCAAGTCCGAGCGCAGGGTGAGGGCAAACTCATACTCCAGGTCCCCCTCCACCTGGTAGTCCCGCCCCAGCAGGGTGGAGCCGGTCTCCTCTACGGTCTGGATGGCCTCCTGGACCATCTCCGCGTCGGCCACCACCCCCACCAGCTCCCCGTCCAGGGTGACGGCGTAGCTGGGGGAGTACAGGGTGGTCAGGGTCAGGGCCACCCCCAGGGCCGCCGCGCACACCAGGAAATAGGCCGGTCCCGCCGCCCGGTTGCCCGCCACCGCGTTGTGCAGCTGGTGGGCGATACGCCGCCCGTGGATGCGGCCCCACTCCCGCAGGGCTCTGCGGTACAGGGGCGCCCGGCGCTTGAACTGGGCCCAGCGCTCCCCCCAGCCGGCGGACTGTTCTCCTCTTTGGTTATGTTCCTTCATCACATTCTCCATGCCTGTGCCTCGCCGTATTTCCGCGCTTTCCCCTCCGGCAAAAATGACAGAGCGGAAAAGAAAAGATTACAAATTGGTTACAAATGCAACTATACACGGAAATGCGCCCTGCGTCAACCCTTTTTTCCAGAGAAACTATGAATTTTCTGCAAATCTTCCCGGACAATCTTAAGTTTTTTAAACCTTGGGGGCGTGGGCCTTCTCCATCCCCTCCCGGGTACTGGAAGCCCAGAAGGCCTGGTCCGCCCGGTCCATCAGCCGCCGCTCCCCGGCGGTCTCCGCCGGGTAGGGGTAGCGGGCCGCCGCCTTTTCAAAGTCCCCCCGGAGCTTCCGGGCCCCCTCCCGGTCCCCCTCCGCAAGCAGGGCCCAGGCGTAGGCCTGGCGCACCCGGGCGGGGTAGTACTTCTGGGTCTGCTTGCAGTAGCGGCGCACCTCCGGGGTATAGAGGCGCTGGGCCTGGCGCACCCGGCCCAGTACCAGGGAACAGTAGATCGCCTCGCAGGTGAGCTCCAGCCGGTGGAGCCCCAGCAGGGGATACCCCCCGGTGAGCAGCGTTCGGATGGCCCCGTCCGCCGCCTCCACCTCCCCCCGGGCCAGTAGCCGGGAGGCCCCCTGGATGGCGCTGCTCATAATGAGGGGGTTGCTGAGGTCCGCTTTCGGGGGCAGGCGGAACCACTCCTCCGGCATGTCCCCCAGGGAGTAGCCCTCCAGCAGGGCCTCCACCATCCACAGCTGGGCGCAGGAGCACCACAGAGCCAGAGGGTCCCTGCCCTGGTAGCGGGCGTTATACCCGTCGTTGGCCACCCCGCCCCGCTTCATGGGGATCAGATTGGTCCCCGCCATCCACACCCCCAGGAGGACCAGCGCCCCCCCAAACACCCGCAGCAAGGGGGAGGGGCTCCCTAGGAGCAGGGGCAGGGCCAGCAGGGAGAGCAGCAGGTTGGCCAGCCCGCCCCCCAGGTGGTAGAGCCGGAAAGGCGGGTTCCCCTGAGCGGGGGGTGCCATGAGACACTGCCCCCCGGTGCCGGGGATGTGGTAGGCCCGCAGCTTCCAGCGCCCGTCCTGGCGCACCAGCAGCGCCCGGCCGATGCGGAAGGACAGCAGCCGGTAGCCGGTGAGCAGCCCCCCGGCCAGATGCCCCCCCTCGTGGGCCACGATCTGAAGCACATAGGCCAGGCCCAGCAGCACCAGCAGGGCCAAAAGCCCCGGAAGGCCCAAAGGGTCCACCTGGCTCATCCCCCAATAGCCCAGGGCCGCCCCGGCCAGGGCGGCCAGCAGGGTGAGCCCCACGCCCTTCCAGGGAATGTGTTTTCTCTCTCTCATCTGCCATCCCTCGTGTAAACAGAAAGGGCGGCCGCAAGGGCCGCCCTTAGAAACTGTCGAAAAAGTGGCGAGCCACTTTTTCGAGTTAGGCTGCACGAAATTTTCGCCTCGATTTCTTGCGAAATTGTCGGCAAAAATTTCGCGAGAAGTGTCATTTCCGAGGCGCATGTCCTCGGAAATGACAGGATTTCATTTTATTCCGCCGTCTGCGGACGGCGGAACTCCTTGCAGGAGGGCTTGTTTGACAAGCTGCGCCCTTTGATTGGAAGGCAGCTCCCGCCGCCTGTTCTGCTTCTCTTTCGGAGGGCCCCGCCCTCCCAATTGTTAATTGTCCATTGTCAATTGTCAATTATCATTATTTTGTGGCCCAGTTCCCCGTGGCCTCGGCGGTGAGATAGGCGTTGATGAACCCGTCCAGGTCCCCGTCCATGACGCCGCTGATGTTGCTGGTCTCATAGCCGGTGCGGTTGTCCTTCACCAGCTGATAGGGCATGAAGACGTAGGAGCGGATCTGGCTGCCCCACTCAATCTTCAGCTGGACCCCCTTCAAATCGGAGATCTTCTCCGCCTTCTCCTGCATTTGCAGCTCCACCAGCTTGGCCCGGAGCATCTTCATACAGTTGTCCGTGTTCTGGAACTGGGAGCGCTCCTGCTGGGAGGCCACCACGATGCCGGTGGGCTTGTGGATGAGGCGCACGGCGGAGGAGGTCTTATTTACATGCTGGCCGCCGGCGCCGCTGGCCCGGTAGACCTGCATCTCGATGTCCTCGGGGCGGATCTCGATCTCCACGTCCTCAGGCAGGTCGGGCATGACCTCCACCGAGGCGAAAGAGGTCTGCCGCCGGGCGTTGGCGTCAAAGGGGGCCACCCGCACCAGGCGGTGCACCCCGTGCTCCCCCCGGCGGTAGCCGTAGGCGTTCTCCCCCTCGATCATGATGGTGGCGGACTTGATGCCCGCCTCGTCCCCGTCCTGGTAGTCCATAATCTGATAGGTGAAGCCGTGGCGCTCGGTCCAGCGGGTGTACATACGGTAGAGCATCTGGGCCCAGTCCTGGGCCTCGGTGCCGCCGGCCCCGGGGTGGATGGTCAAAATCACGTTGGAGGCGTCGTACTCCCCGGTGAGGAGGGTCTGGAGCCGGGCCTCCTCCATCTCGGATTCCAGCTGGGCGTACCCTTCCTCCAGCTCAGGCAGGAGGGACTCGTCCTCAAACTCGTTGCCCATCTCGCACAGGGCCATCAGGTCGTCCCAGTGCTGCTGGCGCTTGTGCTGGCCGTCCACCTTGTGCTGGAGGGTCTTGATGCGCTGCTGCACCTTCTGGGCCTTCTGCAGATTGTTCCAAAAGCCCTCGGAGGCGGACTCGGCCTGGAGCATGTCCAGCTCCCGCTCCGCGCTCTCCAGGTCCAGGGCCTGCCCCAGCTCCTCCAGGGCGGGGGAAAGGTTGTGCAGCTTGACCTTGTATTCATCAAATTGAAGCATAGGGTCCTCACTCTCATTCTCAAACTAAAATCTTAAATTTGTAAAATAATCGCCTCCATATTATATCCGACCCGCCGGAACTTGTAAAGAAGCCCCCTTTGAGTTTGTGCAAAAAGTGGGGATTGTCCCCCTGTTTTCCCCCAACCCGGCGGGTTCTGAAAAAAACGCTCCCCGCGGGCCGGTATGGCCTCCACGGGGAGCGCTTGGGATATGGGGCGGGCGGCGCTGCTCAGGCCGCTTTGCCCAGGGACTGCTGGCCGCCGGTGTGGTAGATGGGCTTCCACTCCACCTTCTGGACCAGAGCGGCCAGAGAGATGGGGATGTATGTAAACATGAAGAGGGGGAAGGTAACCACATAGAGGAGCTTCTTATAGGCGGGCATGGCGATCTGCTTCCACTCGCACAAGACGGTGAGCAGGCCGTACACCAGAAGGCCCAGATAGAAGCTGCACACGGTGGAGAGCACGAAGCTGCCCGCCACGTCCAGCACCCGCCGGACGATGTAGGCCGGCTGGCCCACGCAGGCCAGGCACACCACCAGGTTGAAGGCGATGGTCACCAGGGTGAGGAGCATCCCCGGGGCCACGGTCATGAACATGTCGTAGCAGGACCAACTCTTCCGGGAGGGCTTCTTCAGCAGGTTTTTCAGCAGGCCCAGGCTGTAGTTGACGTTGACCTGATAGAACCCCTTGGACCAGCGCAGCCGCTGATCCCAGGACTGGCGGAAGGTGGTGGGCTGCTCGTCGTAGATGACCGCCTTGTCGCAGTAGCCGATGCGGCGGCCCTTCAGGGCGCAGCTGACGGAGA
>CALWWF010000164.1 GCA_944385165.1 uncultured Oscillospiraceae bacterium | reverse complement strand
CCTGGTGAGGCCTCTCCCCGCACTGAGACTTTCAAGTCCAAAGACGAGGCTCTACTCCGGGACATGCAAATCAAACTGGCAAAAAAGAACGGCACCTTTGAACCGCCTGTGAAGGTTGCCAAGGGTGCTGTCCGAATCAAGCAGGAGGTTACTATCGGCGATTTCCTGGATGAATATGTGGAGGTTTACGGCCTAAAAAAATGGGGCAATTCCTATTACTCCATGTGTACGGGCCTCATCAAAAACTACATCAAGCCCTATATCGGAAATCGGTATGTACGCTCGTTTACGGTGCGTGATGTAGACGCCTACTACACGATGCTTCTTGACAAACCGGCGGTGGTAGTATCTGGCCACTTGGACACAGGAGCCAAGATTACGGCCCACACTATCGGTCGTATCCATAAATTACTCAAAAGCGCTTTCGGGAAAGCGGTGGTATGGGAGTACACCGCTGTCAATCCAACCATCGGGGCAACTCTTCCGACAGCCAAGGCGGAGAAAAGGGAAGTGTGGTCGGATGATGAGGCAATCGCCGCTCTTTCTGCCTGCAAGGAGCAACCCCTGCGTATCTGCTTATACCTTGCGTTAGGCTGCAGCATGCGCCTGGGAGAAATTCTAGGATTACAGTGGACCAATGTACATATCGAGGATGAATTGGTGGCGGAAGGTGCTGCGTTCCTTAAGGTGGATCGTGAGTTACATCGTTGCAATAATGAGAGCATCGAGGCATTGGAACGGGTCAACCGCAGCACGATTATTTTCAAATTCCCCCTTGTTATGCCTAAGAAGGCTACGACTACACTTGTACTGAAAGCGCCGAAAACTGAAAGCAGTAACCGGACGATATACCTTCCAAATGCTGTCATAGAGGAACTGCGACAAGTCAAGGCACAGCAGGCAGAATACAAGCGGCTGATGGGCGACGAATACCACGACTATGACCTGGTGGTATCGCAGCTCAATGGCCGGCCCTATGAAATCCGTATCATCGATAAGGCATTTAACAAACTCATCACGGAAAACAATTTCCGACCGGTCGTATTCCATAGCCTACGTCACAGCAGTACATCTCTGAAGCTCAAGTTGAGCCGAGGCAATATCAAGGCTGTCCAGGGTGACACAGGCCATGCCGAGGCCCGTATGGTGACGGATACATACGCCCACGGGTTCGATGCGGATCGTAAGCTAATTGCACATGAAATGGACACCGGGTTCTTTTCCAAGATTGGCACTACATCACCGGATGAGGGTGTAGACGCTGATATGCTATGTAAGTTGAAAGCACTAATCCAAAGCCGCCCGGAGCTGTTATCCGAACTACTAAGAGGGGCAGAAAAAGACCAGGAAACAGGCGTAGAGAACACTTAAATGTTGGCAAGTGTAGGCAAACTCCGGCTTTTCGAGCTCAAATCAAGAGAAGCGTGTAGGCAAAATATGCGAGCTAACTTGATATAATTGCAGGGAATGGATTCTCAAGTAAAGTGTAAAAAAGGAGCCAAAACCGACGGTTTTGGCTCCTTTTGGCACCCTGGAGAGGACTCGAACCTCCGGTCTACCGCTTAGGAGGCGGTCGCGTTATCCACTACGCTACCAGGGCTTATGCACAATGTTCAATTTTTTTGCAATCTTTGGCGGATGCTCCTACTTCCGCTTAGGAGGCGGACCCTCTATCCCGGTGAGGTACGGGGGCATCATTCATCCCCACACAGGGGGTTCTGCTCTATTTTAGTCGTCCCACGGGGCGCTGTCAACGAAAACCTTGTCGTTTCAGGGGGACGGACGCCCCTACTCCCGGGGTGTGCCGGTCCCCTCCGGCGGACGCCGGGTTTTGGGGCGCAGGCACCGCAGCAGCACAGCAACCACCCCCGCCGTCACGCCGGCGCCGAATAAGGCGTACAGGGCCGCAATAGCCACCGCCGCCGGCCCCACCTCCTCGCGGCTCAGGATCAGGACAATGGGAACCACCGTCATGGTCAGCACGATGATCTCCACTCCCACCGCCATGAGGATGGGGAGCGTCCGGTCGGGGCGCTGCTCTTGGGGGTTATTTTCCATCCTCTGCCGCTCCTTTCCCACCCAGCCACCCGGGAGACAGCGCCCACGGGATGTACCGCAGGCGCCGGTCCGGCCGGCGGGGACTTAGTTAAACTTATAGATCTTCCGCACCAGGCGGTACAGCCGCACGGACAGCTTCCGCCCCTGGTAGCCGGGGAAGTTGGTGAAGGCGGACACCGCCCGGTACTTCATCTTGTGGTAGATGCCCGAGTCCACGGTGCGGAGATACTCCCACAGCTGGGTCTTCTTTCCCAGGGCCTCGGGGGTATTGGCGATGGTGAGGAAGATGGAGGAGATGGCCATCATCATGGACAGGTAGTTGAACATGTACCGGCCCAGCTTTTTGTGCTGGACAGAGACCTGGCGCAGGTCGTGGGAGTCGATCATCAGGTAGGTGACCCGCACCTGCTGGTCCACCCGGGTAACCATCACCTTCTCGTTGACGGACTGGTCCGCCCGGCCGATGAAGTACCGGTACAGGTCCACGTCCAGGTAGTACATATTCTTCACCCAGGGCAGGGGCTGGTACACAAAGATGTTGTCCACATAGAAGGTGTGCTTGGGCAGCTCCAGTCCGCAGTCCCGCAACAGCTGGGTGCGGTAGATCACCGAGTGCATCAGCAGGTACTGGGAGGGGCGGAAACGGCCGATCTGCTCCCAGCCGAACACCCGGTTGCGGGGGAACACGTTGCGGTAGTGCATCACCCGCTGGGTGTGATCCTCCACATGCTCATAGACGTAGTTGCAGATGAGCATATCCACCGCCTTGCCGTCCCGCACAAACTGGCGCAGCTTGTCCAGGGCCTTGTGGAGGGAGGGCACGTCCAGCCAGTCGTCGGAGTCCACCACCTTGTAGTAGACCCCCCGGGCGTTGCGCAGCCCACAGTTGACCCCCTCCCCGTGGCCGCCGTTCTCCTGGTGGATGGCCCGGACGATGTCCGGGTGCTCTTGGGCATACCGGTCGCAGATGGCGGGGGTGTCGTCCTTGGTGGAGCCGTCGTCCACCAGGATGATCTCGATGTCGTCTCCCCCCTGGAGCAGGGTGTCCACACAGTGCTCCATGTAGGCCGCCGAGTTGTAGCAGGGGACGGCGAAGGTAATCAATTTGTCCATGTTTTTTTCTCCATTTTAGTCGGGGCGTCCTCATCGCCGCAAAGTCCGCTTTGCTCCCTTGCGGCTCCGCTCCACAGATTAAATCAGCTGATCGGCCAGCTCCAGCGCCCGGGCCACGATGGCGTCCATATTGTAGTACTTATATTCCGCTAGGCGGCCCAGCAGGTGGAGGTTGGGGTACTGCTCCGCCTCCGCCTGGTACCGGCTGTACTGGGCGTTGTTGGCCGGGTTCAGGATGGCGTAGTAGGGGGTCTCCTCCGGCGCGCCGGTATAGGCCCGGGAGTACTCCCTTACGATGGTGGTCACCCCCGGCTTCCTCTGGCCGGTGAGGTGCTTAAACTCGGTGATGCGGGTAAAATCCTCGTCCACGGTGTAGTTCACCGTGCCGTAGCCCTGGAAGTCGTCCTGGGGAAGGGTCTCAAACCGGAAGTCCAGGGTGCGGTAGGGCAGGGGCCCGAACCGGAAGGCGAACAGCTCGTCCGCCTGGCCGGTGTAGATCACCGGTCCGGAGAAGGGCTCTCCATCCACCCGGATGGTCCCGCCGGACAGTCCCAGCCGCTTCAGGGCGTCCTGGCCCAGTTCCACGGTGATGTTGGGGTGGTCCAGCATGCGATCAAACAGGGCGGTATAGCCCTCCAGGGGCATCCCCTGGTAGGCGTCCTGGAAGTACCGGTCGTCCCGGGAGAGGAACACCGGCACCCGGGCGGTGGTGTTGGGGTCGATCTCCTCGGGGGTCTGGCCCCACTGTTTCATGGTGTAGTGGACGAACACATGCTCGTACACATAGTCGGCCACCTGGCGGATCTCCTCGTCGCCGCTCTGGCGCAGATCCAGGATGGTGACCTTTGTCTCCGCCCCGTACCGGTCCATGAGCTTTCCCCCCAAGGCCCTCCCCCGCTCCGGGCCGTAGGCCGTCTCCAGGGAGGTGAGGTTGAAGGGCACCGGGAAGGTCATCCGCCCCCCCTTCCCGTCGGGGAGGTTGGCGATGACCCGGTGCTGATAGTCCCGCCACTGGGTGAAGCGGGAGAGGTACTCAAACACCCGGGGATTGTTGGTATGGAAGATGTGGGGGCCGTACTGGTGGATGAGCACCCCGGCCTCATCCTGGCAGTCATAGGCGTTCCCACCCACATGGGGCCGGCGCTCCAGCACCAGCACCCGCTTGCCGCCGCGCTCGGCCAGCTCCCGGGCGGCCACCGCGCCGGCAAATCCTGCGCCCACTACCAGGGCGTCAAAGGTATGTGTCACGAAAATCCCGCCTTTTCTCTCATTGGGGCCGGGCGGCTGACCCTGCCCATTCCTAGTAAGTATAACATAACTTTCCGGGAATGAAAATGAAATCACCGCGCAGATTTGGGAAAATCTTTGGGGATGGGATACCGCTAGGGCTCGAGTAGGGGTCGGTCCCAGACCGGCCCGTGGTCTCGGGTTTCCGCCCATGCTCTGGAAACTTCGTAGGGGAACCCCTTGGTGCTCCCGCCAGGGCTGGGATACCGTTCGTCCAACGCCGTAGGGGCGGCACACCTGGGCCGCCCAGGCCTCTCGGGTCGTGCCAGCGTTCTTGAAAACCCGTAGGGGCGACCCTCGCGGTCGCCCGTCAAGGCTTCCCCTACAAGGGGGAAGCTGTCAGCCGGAAGGCTGACTGATGAGGGTGGGTATCGAATACCTGCATTTTTCTCCGTGACTCACCCTCATCCGCCCCAGTGTGCGCACTGGGCCACCTTCCCCCTTGCAGGGGGAAGGCTTTCCGGACGCATACCATGCGCCCCTACAAAACGGCGATCAGGCGGCGGGTAGGGCAAACCCACCCGTGGGGTGCAGAAAACCTTACGCCGCCGGCGCCTCCTCCGCCGGGAGTTCCTCCGCCTGCCCGGGGAGGCCCTCCTCCGGGGCGGACAGCGTCACCTGGGCCTGGGCCTTCCCCTCCACGGTGAGGGTGTAGCCGTCCAGGATGGCGGCCTCCTCCTGGCTGTCCGCGTGGGAGATGGTCACCCGGTCGCCCACATTGAGGATCACCGCCAGGGGGTTGTCTGCGGCGGACAGGGCATAGAAGACCTGCTCCCCCTCCAGGCGGATGAAGTAGTAGGTGTTGCCCTCCAGCACCGCCGAGCGGATCTCCGCCACCGCGCCGCTGGCCTCGGTCTGAGGCAGGTCCTCCGTCTGGGTAATGCCGCTCTGGGACATGAGTTGGATATACTCCTGCTCACACTGGGAGACGGTGGCCCCGGTGGCCACGATCTGGTACTGGGCCACGTTCACCATGGCGTACATCTTCACCAGGTTGGCCTGGTCCTTCAGGGGGATGAAGTAGGTGGGCTGGTCCGCGATGTTCAGCAGCAGGGGGAAGGTGGCCCGGTAGCCCAGGTCCTGTACCACGCCCTGGGCGGAGACCTGGGCGGCGTTTTCGGTGGCGCCGGGTGCCTCATAGAACTTGGTCTCCTTGGTGCGCTGGTTGCTCAGGAGGAAGCCCAGATTGGACTGGTCCGCGTTGGCGGAGGTGACGCCGGTGTACATATACACGTCGTCGTTCATGGCGATATAGTTGGAGCCCTGGGTGGTGATGGTCACATCCCGCTGACCCAGAACGGAGTTGATAAAGCCGTTGACCAGGGTGCCGTGGTAGTCGTACTGCTGCATGATCAGCTCCGGGGTGTACACGTTGTCCACCCAGGTGGGGATCTCCTCCTTGGCGTAGTACTGGCTCTCCCCAGTGACGGCGTTGCACAGCACCGCCCCGTCGATGTCGGTGCCGCCGAAGAGCCCGATGGTCTTGACCACCCGGGGGGCGATCCACCAGGGGCTGCCCTCCTCGTCGATCTCAAACCGAGGGGTGTCGAACATCATGGTGGGGTACTGGAAGCGCAGATGGCGCAGGATGTTCCGGTTCAGGGGCTCGGAGAAGGAGTACTTTATTCCCTGCCCCTCCGGGAGCCGGACCACCTGGGCCTCCTGGCTCACCATGTCCACCACTACATAGGCGGGCAGGCCCTGGCTGCGGTTGGTGAACCACTTGATCAGGTCGGCATAGACGATGGGGGCCACACGCACAGGCCGGCCCTGGTAGTTGATCTGGGTGGAGTCATTGGAGTAGTCAAACTGGCTGACCATGTCGCTGAGGGTACCCATCTGCCGGTCCCCCAGGTACTCGGCGGAGTCCTCGTCCAGGGTGGGGATCTCGTCAAAGGAGATCTGGCTGATGTCCTGGGCGAACTCCCCGTCCTCCACCGTCAGCAGGTCCCGGTAGGCCCCGGCCCGGAAGACCGGCAGGGAGATGATCTCTCCCACCACGGCCACCACCACCAAGGCCGCGGCCAGCACCCCAATGGGCAGGCACTGCTGTTTGATGAAGCGGAAGTACTCCCGCACCTGCTCCTTGGGGGAGGCGGCGCTGCGTCCGTTTTTAAACCCGGAGGTCACCAGGGCGCAGAGCACATACACCACGCACAGCAGGAACACAAAGCTGTAGAAATCCCCCGACTGGGGGTTGATGGCGGGGAGGGACACATAAAAGTACACCGCCCCCACCACCAGGGTGACCAGCAGATTGATCAGGATTTTCCCGGCCTTGCCCCCGGGGAGAGGGCGGGTCCCGGCTTTGTTTCGTTTCAAGACGGCATTCTCCTTTTCGCCTTCCGGCGTACATTTTTCCGATTCTAAACGGTACAAGTATACCTGGTTTCCCGTCAAAAAGCAACCGAATTTCGCCCCAGATACATTAAAGTTTGGTTAAGGTGCGGCATACCGCCCTCCCACGGTATGAGCGCCCCGGCCAGCGGGCATACTGATGGGCAGAACAAACCATTTTGGAAAGGATGTGCTGTTATGGAAATCAAAGACTTGATGAACCCCAGCGTGGTCACCATCGAGCCCACCTCCTCCGCGGCCCTGGCCGCCCGGCTGCTTGGCCGCCACAACGTGGGGGCCCTGCCCGTGTGCGGGGCGGACCGCCGCCTGCGGGGGATGGTCACCGACCGGGACATCGTCCTGCGGTGCATCGCGGCGGAGGAGGACCCGGCCCAGACCCTGGTGCGGGACATCATGACCCGGGGGTGCGCCACCGTGTCCCCCCACGACGACTGCCGCTCCGCCACCCGGCTGATGGCCGCCCGCCAGGTGCGCCGCCTGCCGGTGGTGGAGGAGAACGGGAAGCTGGTGGGCATCATCACCCTGGCCGACCTGGCCCGCAGCCAGCGCTTCGACATGGAGGCCGCTCAGGCCCTGGGGGAAATTTCCGAAAATATCGTGCGCCGCTCCTACTTTTCTTGAAAGAAAAGTAGGCAAAAGAACTTTCTGCGAAGCTTCGCTTCGCCGCTGTATTTTAGGGGACGGGTCACAGGCCTGTCCCCATTTGCTGATTCATGAAAACACTGTAGGGGAGGGTGTCCTCACCCGCCCGCTCTCTCCCCACCGTTTTGTAGGGGCGCACATTGTGCGCCCGCTAGGCCTTCCCCTGGGGGAAGGTGGATGGCCGAAGGCCAGACGGATGAGGGGAACAGCGGCAGGTTTTGCACTTCTTTCGTATAAACGCACCGAAGCCTTCCCCCTTGTAGGGGGAAGGTGCCCCAGTGCGCACACTGGGGCGGATGAGGGTGCGCCCTTATACCGCATCTCCATCCCGGCGGGCGACCGCAAGGGTTGCCCCTACGAGTCTATTAAGTAAGAAAGTATGTAAAAATCAGGAGTCACGGGCCGGTCTGGGACCGGCCCTTACGGCACTAAACGAACAAAATCGTGCCTTGGAGGGAGGTAAAGGCCTCCCTTACGGCATTTTTGGAAGCCTTCCCAGCCATTTCCCACGCTCAATTTCCTGTATCCTTAACAGTCCTAACGAGGCGAAGCGCAGCTTCGCGCAAAATTTCTTTGCCTACTTTCTTTTTCAAAGAAAGTAGGTCACAATGGGGGCGGGTGGATCGTGTACAGGGTGAAAGGAGGCGAGGCCGGTGATCGAGTGGACACAGCCCGACCAGGCGGAGCGGTTTGTGCGGGAGTACGCCGACCCCATCCTGCGGGTGTGCGCGGCCTACTCCCTGGGCCGGTCCGACGCCCAGGACGTGTGCCAGGACATTTTCCTCACCCTGCTGGAGGGACAGCGGCAGTTCAACGACCGGGAGCACGAGCGGGCCTTTATCCTGCGCTGCGCCATCAACGCCTGCAAGGACCTGTTGAAAAGCAGCCGCTTCCGGCGCACCGCTCCGCTGGAGGAGGCGGAGCGCTTTCCCGCCCCGGAGCCGGAGGAGGCGCACGAGATCTGGCAGGCGGTGGGGGCTCTGCCCCCCAAGGAGCGCATTTTGATCTACTTATTTTACTGCGAGGGGTACGGCCTGGAGGAGGCCGCCCGGATGTGCGGCTGCTCCTACGCCGCCGCCCGGCAGCGCCTGACCCGGGCCCGCAAGCGGCTGCGGCAGGAGTGGGAGGTACAGCACCATGGATGATCTGAGACACGCTTTTGACCGGCTCTCCTTTTCAGAAGAAGAAAAAACACAGCTCGCCGCCCATCTGAAACAGGCGGCGGAACAGGAGGGCAGTATGAACGATTCCAACAGACGCACCATCAAACACACCAGCCGGCGGCTCTTCCTGGGCGTGGCCGTGGCGGCGGCGCTCACCACCGGGGCCCTGGCCACCACGGTGGGCGGCGGCCTGACGGGATACTTTGAGGCCCGCACCCCGGAGGACCAGAGCGCCCTGGCGGATGGCATCTACCAGTTAAACCGCAGCGAGACCTATAACGGCTGGACGGTGGAGCTTACCGACTGCATCGGAGACGACATAAATGGGTATGTGTGGGTTGAGGTAACCGCTCCAGAGGGAACGGCGCTCCAGCCGCCGGAAGGCGGGCAGTTCTGCTCCATGTATCATCTGGATTCTCCGGAAGATCATTTTGGGCGCAATATTACGGCCCTTCCGGACAGTGACCCACAGGACAACCGCATCTCTTTCTGCCTGGAGCTGAACTCTTTAGATGGAAACTTGCGAGGGCAGACGGTTGATTTTACCCTGGAGCCTATTGTGGACGTGTGGTGGACCGATTCAGGCACCGAATACGCAGCCCAGCACAATGGCAGTGAACTCACCAAGGCAATCCGGGACCACACCTGGGTCTTTGAAGATGTGGTTCTGGATTACCCCGACCAGGCCATCCGTCTGACCCCCAATCTGGAAGTGCCCTACAGGGACGGCACCGCCACCCTGACCAAGATTGAGATCACTCCGCTGACCACCACCGTGCGCATCGAGGGGGGCTCCTGCTACGACCACCACGGCCGGGCGGCGGCAGAGGCGGCGGGAAGCCCAATTCCGGTCTCCTCTGATCCCGACACTTGGTTTGAGTGCTGGGACGGGTTGGAAACTACTCTGGTGATGAAGGACGGCACCACGGTGGAGACACCGGAGACCGGACTTGGCGGCTCCAGCTGCCAGGACGGGGTCAGCAGCGACACCTATGAAGGCATCCCTTATGTGGAGAAAAGATTCCAATATGCAGAGAACAGCAACCTAATTGCCCCTCGGGTCATCGACCCCAGAGAGGTGGAGGCCATTCAGGTGTGCGGCGTGACCATCCCCGTGGCGTGAACATGGGGCGGCCCATAAGCCTTCCCCTGGGGAAAGGTGCCGAGCGCAGCGAGGCGGATGAGGGTGCACCCGTAAATGTGCCTCCCGGCGCGGGCGACCGCAAGGGCCGCCCCTACGGGTTTGTAAGAAAGTTTGCGAAAACCCGGAACCACGGGCCGGTCTGGGACCGGCCCCTACGGCGAATCCGAAACGGTTCTTGGAAATTTGTAGGGGCGGGTCCCAGACCCGCCCGTCCTTTTCCGGGAACGGTCCGTTTCCGCCTCCGTGACCGCCCACAAACCTTTCTCTTGAGATAAATCAAACAAAAACAGGCGCTGCTGTCCGGACGGACGGCAGCGCCTGCTGTATTTCACATTGATTACTTCATCAGGGAGCACACCAGCTCGGAGAATCCGGCGGGGTCCGCTCCCACAAAAGCAGGCTTTTGTGGGGGCCCTTTGGATTTCTTGCGGGGCGGAAGTGAATTCCGCCCTCGCGCCGCCGCACCTGCGGCGGTGGAGGACCCCGCCGGCTGGTTTTTTGAACAATCTGCTCGTTCCCCTCTTATTTCATCAGGGAGCACACCAGCTCGGAGAACCCGGCGGGGTCCTCCAGGGGCAGGTCGGCCATGAGCAGGGCCTGGCCGTAGAGCAGTTTGGAGTACTTCTCCACGGTGTCCTGGTCGCCCTCGTCCACAGCCTTCTTCAAGGCGGCGTAAGGGGCGGAGTCGGCGTTGAGCTCCAGCACCCGCTCGGCCTTCATGTGCTCGCCGCCCTCCATCTTGCGCATATACCGCTCCATCTCCAGGGAGACGGGGCCGTCGGCGGACAGGCAGCAGGCGCCGGACTTCAAGATCTTGGAGATGCGCACCTCCTTGACCTTGTCCCCCAGGGCGTTCTTCACCGCCTCCAGCACGGGCTTGCCGGCCTCGGCCTTCTCCTCGGCGGCCTTCTTCTCCTCGTCGGTCTGGGGCAGGGCGTCCTCGGCGGTGGCGGACTTGAATTTCTTGCCGTCGATCTCCCCCAGGGCCTGCATGACAAAGTCGTCCACGTCCTCAGTGCAGTACAGAATTTCATAGCCCTTGTCCAGAATGCGCTCCACCTGGGGCAGCTTGGCGATCTTGTCCACGCTCTCTCCGCAGGCGTAGTAGTAATAGGGCTGGTCCTCGGGCATCCGGTCCTTGTAGGCAGACAGGGTGGTGTTCTTCCCCTCCTTGGAGGACCAGAACAGGAGCAGGTCCTTCAAGTTATCCTTGTGGGCGCCGTAGTCGGCCACCACGCCGTACTTGATCTGGCTGCCGAAGGCGGCCCAGAACTTCTCGTACTTCTCCGGCTCGTCCTTCTGCATCTTCACCAGCTCGGACTTGATTTTCTTCTCCAGGGCGTTGGCGATGACCTTCAGCTGCCGGTCGTGCTGGAGGACCTCACGGCTGATGTTCAGGGAGAAGTCGGGGGAGTCCACCACGCCCTTCACAAAGCGGAAGTAGTCGGGGAGCAGGTCGGCGCACTTGTCCATGATGAGCACGCCGGAGGAGTAAAGCTGAAGCCCTTTCTGGTACTCCCGGGTGTAGAAGTCATAGGGGGCCTTTTGAGGGATATACAGCAGGGCCTTATAGGTCACCGCCCCCTCGGCGCTGGTGTGGATCACCGCCAGGGGGTCCTGCCAGTCCATGAACTTCTCCTTATAGAAGCTGTTGTACTCCTCCTCCTTCACCTGGGCCTTGGGCCGCTGCCACAGGGGGACCATGGAGTTGATGGTCTTCCACTCCTTCACCGTCTCCCACTCGGGCTTGTAGTCCTCCCCGGCGTCCTCGGGCTTGGGCTTCTGGCGGTAGTCCTCCACCTCCATGACGATGGGGTAGCGGATGTAGTCGGAGTACTTTTTGATGAGCTCCTGGAGTTTATAGGTCTCTAAATACTGGTCGTAGTTCTCCTCGTCGGCGTTTTCCTTGATGTGCATGATGATGTCGCTGCCCGGGGCGTCCTTCTCGCACTGGGTGACGGTGTAGCCGTCGGCCCCGTCGGACTGCCACATCCACGCCTCATCGCTGCCGTAGGCCTTGGAGATGACGGTGACCTGGTCGGCCACCATGAAGGCGGAGTAGAAGCCCACGCCGAACTGGCCGATGACGTCGATGTCGTCCCCCTTGTGCTCCTGGTCCATCTCCTGCTTGAATTGCAGGGAGCCGCTGTGGGCGATGGTGCCCAGGTTGTTCTCCAGCTCCTCCTTCGTCATGCCGATGCCGTTGTCGGAGATGGTCAGGGTGCGCTTGTCCTTGTCGGGCACGATGGTGATCTTCAGCTGGCTGCGGTCCACCGGCACCTGATCGTCGGTGAGGGCCTTATAGGCCAGCTTGTCCTCCGCGTCGCTGGCGTTGGAGATGAGCTCCCGCAGGAAGATCTCCTTGTGGGTGTAGATCGAGTTGATCATCAGGTCCAGCAGGCGCTTGGATTCCGCCTTAAACTGTTTCTTTGCCATAATTTCCGATTCCTCCATGTATAAGAAAGTTTTTTGATAACAAAAAGAAGAATAATGTTAGCACTCGT
>CALWWF010000163.1 GCA_944385165.1 uncultured Oscillospiraceae bacterium | reverse complement strand
TTATCATTTTAGGAGGTATTTTACCATGGCTAGCGAGAAGATTACCGCTCTCATCGAGGAAGTGAAGGGCCTGACCGTTCTGGAGCTGTCCGAGCTGGTTCACGCTCTGGAGGAGGAGTTCGGCGTGTCCGCCGCCGCTATGGCCGCTCCCGCCGCTGGCGGCGCTGCTGCCGCTCCCGCTGAGGAGAAGACCGAGTTTGACGTGGTTCTGGCCGGCTTTGACGCCGCCGCCAAGATCAAGGTCATCAAGGCTGTCCGTGAGATCACCGGCCAGGGCCTGGCTGAGGCCAAGGCTACCGTCGAGGGCGCTCCCAAGACCCTGAAGGAGGCCGTCGGCAAGGACGAGGCCGAGGAGATGAAGAAGAAGCTGGAAGAGGCCGGCGCCAAGGTGGAGCTGAAGTAAGTTCTCTTTCCCACTTCTCAATCAGACCGCAAAAGACCCGAGGAAGTGATTCCTCGGGTCTTTTTTGCCGCCGGGTAGATCTTGAAAAATTTTCAGAAAAATATTGCTCCCCCTGCAATAAAACCCGCCGCCCTCGCATTATACAGTTGAAAGGCAAAACACAGGCAGACCAAACGCCACACAACTGACAGGAGGAATCGAGTATGAAAAAGAATTGGAGAACCTGGATCGCGGGCGGCGCGGCGCTTACCTTGTTGGTGGGGATCTTGACTGTCCCCTCCCTGGCGGCCCATATGCGCAGAGGGGCCTACCTGGACTATCATGATATGTCGGTGACCTTGGACGGGAAAAAGCTGGACCTGCGGGACGCCAACGGCCAGGCAGTGGAGCCCTTCACCATCAACGGCACCACCTATCTGCCGGTGGCCGCCATCGGCGAGGCCCTGGGCCTGGACGTGGCCTGGGACGCCGACACCCAGACCGTGGTGCTCACCTCCGGCGGCAGTCAGAGCAGCGCCTCCTCCTCCGATTACATCGGGGAGAGCAGGGCCAAGGAGATCGCTCTGGACCACGCGGGGCTCTCCGCCTCTCAGGTGACCTTTGTGCGGGTGGAGCTGGACCGTAGCTACAGCCACGCGGAGTATGAGGTGGAGTTCTGGAGCGGAAACAAAGAGTACGACTATGAGATTGACGCGGAGACCGGCGCCATCCGCAGCTATGATCGGGACATCGAGGGGTATGTAGCCGGCTCCTCCCAGGGAACCGGGGACATCGGCCAGGACAAGGCCAAGGAGATCGCCCTGGACCACGCTGGGGTGTCCGCCTCTGACGCGGTGGTGCTCTACGCCAAGTTGGACTACGACGACGGCCGCCGGGTGTACGAGGTGGAGTTCTACGCCGGGAACAAGGAGTATGACTACGAGATTGACGCCGCCACCGGTGCGGTGGTGAGCTACGACTTCGACGCGGAGCGCTACGCCCCCGCCTCCGGCTCCGGCAGCTCCGGCGACTACATTGGCGAGGCCAAAGCCAAGGCCATCGTGGAGGAGCGGGCCGGTACCACCGGCACCTACCGGGAGTTCCACCTGGAGCGGGACGACGGCCGCATGGTCTATGAAGGGGAGCTGCGCAGCGGCAGCATGGAGTACGAGTTCCAGATCGACGCCCTCACCGGCACGATCCTGGAGTGGGAATCTGACCGCCACTGAGCTTCAAGAGGGGAAACAATATGGGCTCCGGGAATTTTCCCGGAGCCCTGTCTGCGTCTATTTATCCTCCAGCAGCTTGTTCAGCTCCCGCATGAAGGTGTTGATGTCCTTGAACTGGCGGTACACCGAGGCAAAGCGCACATAGGCCACCTCGTCCACCTTTTTCAACCGCTCCATCACCAGCTCGCCGATCTCCGCGGAGCTGACCTCCCGCTCCATCTCGTTTTGGAGGACCTGCTCGATCTCGGTAACGATCTCCTCCAGGGTGTTGACAGACACCGGCCGCTTCTCACAAGCCCGGATGAGGCCGCTCATCACCTTGTTCCGGTCGAAGCTCTGGCGGCTTCCGTCCTTCTTCACCACGATCAGCGGCAGGCTCTCCATCATCTCATAGGTGGTGAACCGCTTGTGGCAGGACAGGCACTCCCGGCGGCGGCGGATGCTCTCCCCCTCGTCCGCGGGGCGGGAGTCTACCACTTTGCTCTCCAAAAAGCCGCAGTAGGGACATTTCATTCTGGATCCCTCCTTTGTGAATTTCATTTTTTGTTTAGTGTACCATATTTTTTCCCTGGGCGGTAGCCCCAAATTTCGCCCCTGGAAGGGATGTTTCGTTTGGAATCCAGGTGTGCTATAATAGGGCTGTCCCACAAATGATTGGAAAGGACGGGATCTTACGATGAATGAGACGCTGAAAACCCTGCGGGAGCGCCGGAGCGTGCGCAGCTATCGCCCGGAGCAGATCAAGGACGAGGAGCTGGAGGCCATTCTGGACGCGGGGACCTGGGCCCCCTCCGCCATGAGCCGGCAGCCCTGCGTGATGGTGGCGGTGCAGGGCCCGGAGACCATCGCCTACATGTCCAAGCTCAATGCCCAGATCCAGGGCCAGCCGGGCAGCGACCCCTTCTACGGCGCGCCCACCGTGGTGGTGGTGCTCTCCCAGGGGGCCAACTTCCTTCAGGACGGCTCCCTGGTCATGGGAAACCTGATGAACGCCGCCTGGTCCCTGGGGGTGGCCTCCTGCTGGGTGAACCGGGCTTTGGAGCTCTTCGACCGCCCCGAGGGGAAGGAGTTGCTGCGCAAGTGGGGCCTGCCTGAGACCCTGCGGGGGGTGGGCAACTGCATCCTGGGGTACGCCGCCGGGGAGATCCCTGCGCCCAAGCCCCGGAAAGAGAACTTCGTGGTTCGGGTATAACAGGAAAATGGGACCTGCGCCGGTGCAGGTCCCATTTTTTAGGCCTTGTTGAAAATTGGAAATGTGCCCAACGGCGAGGGATTTTTCGCCAGACAAGGCGATTTGACGCGGCAATACTTGGTGTATTGCAAGGAAAATCAACGCGGTATGGCAGAACAAGAACCGGCGTTTGGGCGTGTTGACATTTTTCAAACAAGGCCTAGTGCCCGGACGTGGCCTTCAACCCCAGAATGCCCACCAGCAGCAAAACCGCGAAGAAAATGCGGGCGGGGGCCGCCGGCTCCTTGAAGAGCAGGATGCCGGCGACCAGCGCCCCCAGGGCCCCGATGCCGGTCCAGACGGCGTAAGCGGTCCCAAGGGGCAGCACCTTGGTGGCCTGGGCGAGAAACGCGAAGCTGACGATCATTCCCAGGATGGTCAAGATGGAAAATTTCAGGTCGGTGAAGCCGTGGGAGAACTTCATGCAGGTGGACCAGACCACCTCCATGATCCCCGCCACACATAAGTAGAGCCATGCCATCGTATATTCCTCCTAAAACAAAAAAATGCATTTACCGATGTATCTCCTAAGGCCTGCGGATACATCAATAAATGCCCGTCCTCTACTCGGCAGCAGATAGACTGCCCCTACTATACCAGATTTCGGAGAAATGTCAAGCCCGGCGGACAGAAAAACCGTCCGCCGGGCCTGTATTTACCGTTTCGGCTTTGCCTTGCACACCAGGGACACCACAAAGCCGAAGAAAATGGCGGCGGCGATCCCCCCCGCCGTTGCGGTGATCCCGCCGGTGAGGGCCCCCAGAAGGCCCTGCTCCGCCACCGCCTTGCGCACCCCGTTGGCCAGGGTGAAGCCGAATCCGGTGAGGGGGACGGTGGCCCCTGCCCCCGCCCAGTCCACCAGGTACTGGTAGACCCCCAGTCCCCCCAGGACCACCCCGGCGGTGACGTAGCACACCAGGATGCGGGCGGGGGTGAGGTTGGTCCGGTCGATGAGCAGCTGCCCCAGGGCGCACAGAAGGCCGCCGCACAAAAACGCGTTCAGATACTGCATGTCACATTGGCTCCTTTCCTGAAGCGGGTTCGGGGGCGGCCAGGGCCACGGCGTGGCAGATGCCGGGGATGGACTCCCCCTGAAAGGCGGTGGTGGGGGAGTGGAGGGCCCCGGTGGGGCAGAAGAGCAGGTTCTTCCACCGCCCGGCGCGCAGGCCGGGGAGCAGGTAGCCGGTGAACACCGCGGCGGAGCAGCCGCAGCCGGAGCCCCCGCAGTGGACGTCCTGGCGCTCCCGGTCAAAGATCAGCTTCCCACAGTCGGTGTAGTGGGGGGACAGGTCCACCCCGTCCCGCCGGAACAGCTCGCACAGCAGCGTTCCCCCAAGCTCCCCCAGATCCCCGGTGACGATGAGATCATAGAAGTCCGGCCCCCGCCCGGTGTCCTGAAAGTGGGCGGACAGGGTGTCGTAGGCCGCGGGGGCCATGGCCGCCCCCATGTTGTTGGTGTCGGTGATCCCCTTGTCCACGATCTTCCCCGGGGTCAGGTGGGTGAGATAGGGGCCGGTTCCCTCCCGCTGTAGGATGACCGCCCCCGCCCCGGTGACCGTCCACTGGGCGGAGGGGGTGCGCTGGCAGCCGTACTCCAGGGGGGTGCGGTACTGCCGCTCCGCTGTGCAGAAGTGGGAGGAGACCACCACCCCCGCCCGCTCCCCAAAGTCCCCGTCCAGGGTCATGGCCGCCAGGACCATGCCCTCCCCAAAGGTGGAGCAGGCCCCGTACAGGCCGAAGAAGGGGCGCTTCTGCTCCCGGGCGGCAAAGGAGGAGCTGACGCACTGGTTGAGCAGGTCCCCGGCGAACAGCCAGTCCAGCTCCTGGGCGGTCAGCCCCCCTTTTTCCAAGGCCAGGGCCAGGGCCTTCTTCTGGGCGGTGCACTCCGAGCGCTCCCAGGTGGGCTGGCCGAAGGTGTCGTCCCCGTCCACATAGTCAAAGCACTTCCCCAGAGGCCCTTCCCCCTCCTTGTGCCCCACCGCGTTGGCGCCGCAGAGGATGGAGGGGGGATGGGCGAGGGCGACGGTCTGCTGCCCCAGCTTTTTTGCACTCATGGCGTGCACCTCCCCGAACAGATGGTGTTAGCATCTCCTGGGACGGAAAAATTATGTGCGGCCCCGGCAGTTTTTGTGGAAATAAAACAGAAGGGATGCTATAATAGGGGCGGAAGAATGGAAATATGCTGGAAACAGCACCCAGAGCGGGGGAGACCCCGAGGAGAGGAGCGGTATCAATGCGAACGATCCTGGAGATCGACCGGGACCTGGAGCGGACCCGGCAGAAGCTGGAGCGGCTTCGGAAATTGGACGTGATTTTAACAGACCTGCAGAAGCAGTACGACAGCCGCCGCCAAGCGGCGGAGGAGGCCCGGGCAGTCCTGGAGAAGGAGCAGGGGGATGTGGAGGAGCTGGAGCGGATGTCTCTGGTGTCCTTCCTGGCCCGGCTCCAGGGGGAGCTGGAGGATCGGAAGGCGGAGGAGCGGCGGGAGGCGGCCATGGCCAAGGCCCGCTACGACGCGGCCAGCTGGGACCTGGAGGACCTGGAGCGGCGCATCCGGGACGCCCAGGCGGAGAAAAAGAGCCTGGCGGGGGCACAACAGGAGTACCAGACTCTGTTGGACGAGAAAGAGGCGCTTTTGAAGAGCCAGGGGGGCGAGCCCTCCCAGAAGCTGGGGAAGCTTTCCCAGGAACTGGAGCGCACCGCCGGGGAACTGCGGGAAGTCCAGGAGGCCATCCAGGCGGGGATGGCGGCCCTGCGCGCCCTGGGGGAGATGGGAAGCGATTTGAGCAGCGCCGGGAGCTGGGGCATCTGGGACGTGGCCGGCGGCGGGGTGATGGCCACCTTTGCCAAGCACGGCTGTCTGGACGACGCCCAGGACTCCGCCTATGAGGCCCGGCGGGCCCTGAGCCGCTTCCGTACCGAGCTGGCCGATGTGTCCTCCGACCAAGTGCCGGATGTGGAGCTGGGGGACTTCGCCACCTTCGCCGACTACTTTTTTGACGGATTGTTTGCTGACCTCTTTGTCCAAAGCCGCATTCAGGAGGCCCAGGACCAGGTGGAGGCGGTGAGCGGCCGGGTGGACCGGCTGGTCAGCCAGCTGCGCCGGGAGCAGGACAATCTGGAGGAGAAGCGGGGCCAGCTGGAGTGGGAGCGGGAGCGTCTGCTCACCGCCCGGAGCCGGGCCGTGGAGGCCGGAGCGGCGGGAGGCGGAACACCATGAACGAGCTGGAGACCTTACAAAACTGGATCGGCCAGAGCAGCCGCATCGTCTTTTTCGGCGGGGCGGGGGTGAGCACGGAGTCCGGGATCAAGGACTTCCGAAGCCCCGACGGCCTGTACAGCCAGCACTACCGGTATCCCCCGGAGACCATGCTCAGCCGCAGCTTTTTTGACGTCCACCCGGAGGAGTTTTTCCGCTTCTACCGGGACAAGATGCTCAACCCCGGGGCCCAGCCCAACGCCGCCCACAAAAAACTGGCGGAGCTGGAGGCGGCGGGGAAGCTGCGCAGTGTGGTGACCCAGAATATCGACGGGCTCCACCAGGCGGCGGGGTCAAAGCGGGTGTGGGAGCTCCACGGCTCGGTGCTGCGCAACTACTGCATGAAGTGCGGCAAGTCCTACCCCACCTCCGCCGTGGCGGAGAGTGCCGGGGTGCCCAGGTGCTCCTGCGGGGGGATCATCAAGCCGGATGTGGTGCTCTATGAGGAGAGCCTGAACACCCAGGTGCTGGAGGGGGCGCTCGCGGACATCCAGCAGGCGGACCTGCTCATCGTGGGGGGCACCTCCCTGGTGGTGTACCCCGCCGCAGGGCTCATCAACTACTACCGGGGGGACAAGTTGGTGCTCATCAACAAATCCCCCACCCCCTACGACCGGAAGGCGGACCTGGTGCTCACCGGGCCCATTGGGGAGATTCTGGGACAGATCACCGTGAACTGAGCCGGGAAAATAGTACAAATCGTAATTTCCTTTTTAAAAATTCCAAAAATAGCTGAAAAGCCCCGGAGGCGGAGCCGCTGTGCTCTGTCTCCGGGGCTGTGGAGTTTGGGGCGGAAAATTCAGGGATAGATGATGGCGCCCAGGTCGTAATCATCATAGGTGTAGTTGGAGGAACACTCGATTCCCCAGATCTCCCGGAAGGGGGACGCCTGCACCAGTACGTCCTCCTCCAGCGGGGAGGGCTGTGCGGGGTTGGGGATGCGGGTATCGTCGTTGGGGCCGTCCCATTCGATGGGGTCATAGGTGAGCTCCACCGGCTCGCCGTCCACATAGATGGTGGAGCTGCCCACCGGTATCTGGACGGTGACGCCCCGAAAGACGGCGGTGGCGGTCTGGCTCTCCTGGTCCCAGGTGTAGACGGCCCCCAGGCCCTCACACATCAGGCGCAGGGAGATGAGGTCTTTCCGCCCCTCCGCCAGGTCCCGCCCGCTGGGGACAGAGACGGCGAAGGGCCGCAGGTGCTCCTCCGGGTCCACGGGGGTGGGGGCGGAGGCGTTCGCCGGGAACGCCATATCCCCGATGAGAATGGAGACCACGTCCTCTACGTTGGGGATTAAAATCGAGTTAAACTCCCCACTGGATTCATAGAGCCCAGTCTCCGGGTCGTAGATGGAGTTTCCCGGCCACCCCAGCTGGGAGGAGGTGACCACGCTGCCGTCCTTGAGGCCCAGGGCGAACCACCAGTTTGCTGAGGTGACAAAGGCGGAATCCGTCTCCACAGGTTCCGGCATCTCCACCTGGAAGGAGAGCTGGGTGGGGGTGAAGGCGATCTCCTTCACAACTGCCCGCTGGCCGGAGATGGGGTTGAGCAGCACCTCCTGGTCCGGTGTCAGGCGGATAGCGTGGGTCACCTGGTCCAGGGGGATCTCCACCCCATAGTCCCGGCCCATAAAGGCGGGCCAGAGGAGCAGGGAGTCCTCCAGGGGCCCCATCCACTCCTGGAAGCTCACGTCGATCTTCCAGGAGCGGCTGGTATCCGACGGGGCCGGGAGCTCATTGGCCCCGGTGCCGCTGCCGGTATCTTGCCCACCGCGCTCCTGGGCCACCTCCCGGGCGTTGGAGAGGAAACCGTCCGGGCCGGCGCTGCCGCTTTTCAACAGGTCGTCTGCCATCTCGTCCCCCCAGAAGTCCCGGTGGCAGTCCGCAATGACCTTGTTGCTCTTCAGGTCCGCCACCGCCTGGTCGTTAAGCCCCTCCACGGTGACCACGGCGTAGACGCTGATGCCGTCATAGTAGGCGCTGTCCACGGTGAAGCGGTAGTCCTGGTTTTCCGTGCTGCCCACCTGGGTCTGGACATAGGACTCCAGCGCGCTGGTGTCCCCCTGGAAAAATGCGTCCAGTACCCCCAGATGCCCGGCCACCGCCACCGCTGAGCCGGAGAGCACAGCCAGGGCCGCGGCCAGGGATAAGATCAGTTTCCTCTTGTGCATGGGGTTCCTCCTTTTTCTGTTGTCCTGGGGAAGCTCTTCCCCGGTCCGTTCCAGCACCCGGGCCATCACCTTGTCCAGGTCCGGTTCCGGGTACAGGGGCGAAAGGTCCAGCTCCTCCCACAGCTCATGCATGTGGCTTCGCATCCAACACGCCTCCTTCCTGAATCAATTGCGCCTTCAGCCGCTTGCGCCCCCGGCACAGCCGGGACCGGGCGGTGGAGGGGCGCAGGTTCAGCTCCCGGCACACCAAGTCCAGGGGCTCCTCCTGATAGTAGTAGCGCAGAAACAGCGTCCGGTCCGGCTCGTCCATCCCTTCCACTAAAGCCCGCAGGCGCGCCTCGGTCTCCCGGCGCTCCGCCTGCTCCTCCGGCCCCGGAGCGGGGTCCGGGAGCGATTCCGGCACCGGGTGGGTGTCCCGGCGGCGGCGCAGGTGGTCCGTGGCCCGGTTTCGGGCCACCGCCGCCAGCCAGGGCCGCAGGGGCCGCTCCGGCGACAGGTCCCCCCGGTGGTTCCACAGGGTGACGAATACGTCGGAGAGGAGTTCCTCCAGGTCCTCCTTGGCCGCCTGAGAGCCCAGCGCCCGGCCCAGCACCGCCGCGGCGTACCCGCCGTAGACCTCCATGGCCTGGCGCAGGGCGGTGCGGCTGTCCGCCTGAAGTGCCTGGATCAAGTCCCGGTCGTCCATTTGCATCCCTCCTTGTGTGGTTCTGCCCTTATATACGAAGCCCAGCCGGGGTGTGCTGCACAAAAGGTCTATGTTCAGGACAGAAAAAGGGCGCGGCCATTTTTGGCCGCGCCCCTCTTGAAG
This sequence comes from uncultured Oscillospiraceae bacterium, assembly GCA_944385165.1. Taxonomy (GTDB): domain Bacteria; phylum Bacillota; class Clostridia; order Oscillospirales; family Oscillospiraceae; genus Lawsonibacter. The sequence goes on along the minus strand of CALWWF010000163.1, from coordinate 6,444 downwards.
CGCCGGGACATTCAGTTGGCGGCGATGACGCGCACCTTCTGTCCCGCGGGGTCCACATAGATGGTCAGGTCGCTGGAGAAGGCGGTGCAGGCCACCAGGCGGTCCTTGCCGGTCTCCTGGGTGAACCAGTCCTCGGCGGCGGTGCGGTAGCACTCCACGTCGGAGGCCACGGCGTAGGTCTGTCCCTTCACGGTGACATAGTACCGGTCATCCCGCTGGAAGAAGTCCGCGGGGGTGACGCCGTCGATCTCCCGGAGGGTGACCACCGAGACGATCCGCCCGTTGGCGCCCTTGGCGGCTCCGCCGAAGCTGTTGTCCCTCACCGCGTAGCCGCTGGGGGTGGTGGAGATGCCTCCGGTGCCGTTTTCCAGGGCGATGGTCCGGTTGCCCCGGTCCTCGTCCCCGTCTGGGTTCTCCCAGGACTGCTGGAACATGCCGTAGGTGTACGCGTCGCCGGTGGCGTTGTCCAGCACCACCAGGTCCACATAGCCGGAGGAGTTCTCATGGTAGGCGGCGATCTTGTCCTTGGTGATAGCCCCGAAGTCCAGCTCAGACAGGGGGATGGCCACCATGGCCCCGTCCCGGACCTGCTCGTACACCCGCACGCCGGTGGCCACCTTCTGGCTGCCCAGGGTCATGTCCTCGGGGTGGAAGTCCCCGGGGATGTTCCGGCTGATGATGCGGGAGGCGTGGATGCGGTCGGACTCAGAGGCGGAGATGGAGCACACCAGATTCTCGTTGGACAGAGCGCTGTCCGCCCCCTCCAGCTTCAGGGTGCCGCCGTTGGGCAGGAACAGCTCCACGCTGGTGGCGCTGGTGACCATGCCCAGGGCGTTGGAGCGCACCGTGCCGTCGGAGGGGACAATGCCCGCCACCTGGCCGTCGGCGGTGAGCAGCAGCACCACCGAATCTCCCAAAGATACGTCGCCGGTAAAGTTCCAGGCGCTCTCCAGCACCGGGAACTCGTGGCCCAGCAGCGTGATGCTCTGGGGGGCTTTGGCGTTGGGGGAGGGGTTCTGGTACCGGCAGGCCAGGCGCAGGTCGGAGGCGATGAGGGTATTGGACAGGCTGTCGTAGGTGACCACGTCGTAGGGCTCCAGGTCGGACAGGCGCACCTCCTGTTGGTTTTTCAGCACGGTGTAGCCCTGGGCGCCGCCGGTGAGCCGGTGGAAATCCGCCGCGCTGGCCGCGCCCATCACCACCACCGCGTCCTCGCTGGCGGAAGTGGCGGAGGTACCGGCGTAAATGGCGGTGACCTTGCCCCGGAGGGTGAAGAGAGTGATGCGGCTACCGGCGGTGAGCAGGCCGTATCCTTCGGAGTAGGACTTGCCCTCAGAGGAGTCGGCGGTGTAGACGGGGGTGTCCCCGGCGATGGTATAGCGGGTGCCGTCGGCGGCGCTGACATAGCTGGGCTCCGCGGCCCCCTGCAGGGAGATGGTCACGGAGCTACTGTCGTCAGGGACGAAGGTGACGATCTCGTGGTCCTCATTGAGCACCAGGGCTCCCCGGCGGCCCACCAAGGCGGTGGGGGCCACGTCCTCCGCGTCGGGCAGGTAGGTGCCGCTGGAGGTGCGCACCGCCCCCATGGAGGAGCCGTCGTCCGTCTCGGTGTTCACCGCCAGCAATACGGTGTCCGCCTGGCTCTCCCCCAGGGTGGTGTAGTATTTCTGCCCGTCTCCGGTCTGGCAGCTCAGGGCGTTGACAAACAGCTGGGCGGCCTGGGCCCGGGTAAGGGGATCGCCGGCCTGGGCGTTCACGTTCTCACTCAGGCCGATGGAGTCGGCCAGGTTCAGATAGCCGTCCGGCCACACCGCCCCCACTTTATCCCCGGAGTAGCCCAGCACCCGGATGAGGATGGTGACCGCCTGGGCGTAGGTGAGCTCCTGCTCCGGCAGGAAGCGCCCGTCCCCCACCCCGGCGATGAGGGGGGTGCCCGCAGAGGCGGAGTCCCCCTCCCCAGAGGAGCCGATCATGGTGGAGGCGGCCAGGTTGATGTACCCCCTGGCCCAGTGGCTGGAGGGCACGTCGGTGAAGATGGTGCGGGTGGAGTGGAGGACAACCTGGTCCTCCAGGCCCATGAAGTTCACCGCCATGGTGCAGAACTGGGCCCGGGTCAGTTTGTCGTTGGGGCGGAAGGAATTGCCCCCAGTGCCGGAGACCACCCCCATCAGCCTTAAAATATCCGCGTTCACCGACGTGGCGGGGTCGCTGACGTCCTGGAAGGAGGAGGCCCCCGCCGCCCCCGCCGGAAAGACCAGCCCGGCGGCCAGGGCGGCGGCGAGCAGGGCGTGGATCATACGATGTCGTCTCATAAAACAAAATTCTCCCTTACAGCTTTAGTCTGCCCGCAGGGCCACCACCGGCTGCAAGCCGGAGGCCTTGATGGCGGGGTAGAGTCCGAAGATGATGCCCAGGGCCACCGAGATGGCGGCGGCCCCCACCGTCACGCCGGGACTGGGGATCAGGATGGTGCCGAAGGACAGCTTCCCCACGATCAGCGTGCCGATGTAGCCCACGGCGATGCCGAAAATGCCGCCGATGCCGCAGATCATGGCGGCCTCGATCAAGAACTGGACGATGATGCTCCGCCGCTCCGCGCCGATGGCCTTGCGGATGCCGATCTCCCGGGTGCGCTCGGTGACGGTGACCAGCATGATGTTCATGATGCCGATGCCGCCCACCAACAGGGAGATAGCGGCGATGCCCCCTAAAAAGCGCTGCTGCATGGCGTCGGCCTCATTCTGTTCGTTTTGATAGGTCTGGGGGGAATTGACCGAGAAGTAGCCGTAGTCGCTGGAGATGATGCCGGAGAGGAAGCCGTTGAGGCTGGTGACGGTCTCGGCGATGGCGTCGGAGCTCTTCACCTTCACCACATAGTCCTCGATGGACTGGTTGTCGTTGAAATACCGGGTCATGGTGTTGGGCAGCAGGATCATCCGGTCCCGGCGCTTGATCTCGTCCAGCAGGTACTGATTTTCCTCGTTGGTCCCCACGTTGACGCCGGCGGACTTGCTCTCATAGACGCCCACCACCCGAAAGGGGAGGCCGTTGATGGTGATGGTCTTGTCGATGGGATCGGCAAAGGAGAAGAGCTCCTCCGCCGTGGCGGCGCCCAGCACGCATACCTGGTTGAGCCGCTCCACATCCAGAAAGGACAGATCCCGTCCCCGGGCGATGTGGAAGTCGTTGCACAATCCGTACTGGTCGTTGCCCAGGTAGACCGTGGTCCTGGTCTCCCAGTCCTGGGAGGTCAGAGTTTTGGAGCCGTAGGAGATGGTGGTGTCATTGTACACCTGACCGTTGGGGGTGACCCCCTCCACCAGGTCGTCCAGCCCCTGACAGTAGTTGTACAGCGCCTGAGACACGTCCACCGAGGAATTCCAGCTGTAGGCGTACACCTGGACGGTGTTGGTGCCCATGCTGTCGTAGTAGGCCCGCAGGGCGGCGTTCTGTCCCTGGGCATAGGACACCAGAATAATCACCGCCGCTAGGCCAATGATAATGCCCAGCATGGTGAGGGCGGAGCGCCCCACGTTGGAAAAAATGGATTTCGCGGCCATTTTGACCGCTTGGCCCAGCTTCACAGGCCCACCTCCTCTCGGGTGCCGTCGGCCACGATGCGCCCGTCCGAGATGCGGACCACCCGGTGGGCAGTGGCGGCAATGGAGTTGTCGTGGGTGATGAGGATGATGGTAGTCCCCTCCTCGTTGAGGGAGTGGAGGATCTCCAGTACATGCCTGCCGGTCTTGGAGTCCAGAGCGCCGGTAGGCTCGTCCGCCATGATGATGGGAGGATGGGTGGCGATGGCCCGGGCGATGGCCACCCGCTGCTGCTGACCGCCGGACATCTCCGCGGGCTTGTGCTGCCAGCGGTCGTCCATCTCCACCCGCCTCAGGGCCTCCATCACCCGCTCCTCCCGCTGGAAGATGGACACCCCCTGGTAGATGAGGGGCAGCTCCACGTTCTCGTAGGCAGTGAGGGCGGGGATCAGATTGTAGCCCTGGAAGATAAAGCCGATCTCCTTGTTGCGGATGTGAGCCAGCTGCCGGTCGGAGCGGTGGGTCACATCGGTGCCGTTTAAGATGTACTCCCCGTAGGTGGGGATGTCCAGGCAGCCCAGGATGTTCATCAGGGTGGACTTGCCCGAGCCGGAGGCCCCGATGATGGCCACGAATTCCCCCTGGTCGATGGTAAGGGTCACCCCGTCCAGGGCCCGGACCTCGCTCTCCTTCCCCTCGTTGTAAATTTTGTAGAGATTCTTTACGTCAATGAGCATGGCAGTCACCCCGCTCATCCGTAGGCCGAGGTGACCAGATAGTTGACGAAGACCTCTTCATCCCCGTTAAGCCCGCTCTTGATCTCCACATTATAGCTGTCGCTCAGGCCGGTCTCCACCCGCACCGGGTAGAATCCGTCCTCCGGGGAGGGGTACTGAGGGGTCTCCCCGGGCTCGGGCTCGGGAATCTCCAGGTCTACCGCATTTTCCGGCCTCTCGTCGGAGCGGATAAAGACCACAGTGTCGGTGCTCAAGCCGTCCTCAGAGGGGATGTTCTTCACGCTCTGCATGGGGACCATCATACAGTCGTCCGACTGGCTGGCCACGAAGGAATAATCTAGGTACATACCCGCCAGCAGGGAGCCGTCGTAGTTGTCCACCGTCAGGGTGACGGGGTAGCTGGTCATGCCGTTACTGCTCTCGGCGGAACCCATGTTGATGGCGGTGACGGTGCCCATGAACACATTGCCGTTCCAGTCCGTCAGGTCCACCATCATTCCCGGCTGGACGAAGGCGATGTTCCGGTCGTCCACGGTGATGTCCACCACCATGTTGGTGGTGTTGGAGATGGTGATGACGGTGTCGCCGCTTTTCACCTCCATGCCGGGGGTGAGGGTGCAGGAGGTCACCGAGCCGTCGATGGGGGAGACGGCGTTGAAATCGGCCAGGCCCTGCTGGGCCTCGTCCAGGTCCTGCTGGGCGTCGTCGATCTCCTTCTGCTTGGCCCGGATGTCCTCGTCGATGGTGCTGGAGCCCAGAGTCAGCAGGGCCTCCCCTGCCTGTACGTCGGCGTAGTTGAGCAGATTCCCCTGGGAGACTACCGGGCCGGCGGCTTTGGTCAAAATCTCCCGGGTCTCATAGTACTCGGTTTTCCCATTTTCATAGGGGTAGATGGTGGAGCCGTCTGCGGCGGTGAGGGTAGCTGAGGCGTCCATTCCGGCGGTGAGGGTGCCGGGGTTGTCAAAGACGATGACCGCCTCGAAGTGGACGGCCCCCTCGGGGGAGATGAAGCGGACCTTGTGGATCTCTTCCACCGTCCCCGTCCAGGAGCCCATAACGGTGGGGATGGAGACGCTCACCGGCTGCCCGGTGTAGATCTGGTCCTCATAGGCATAGCTGAAGTACAAAGAGAGTTTCAGCTTTTTGTCGTTGACCAGGGTGGCCACCGGGGCGTCTTTTGCCACATCCTGGTCGGGCTCAAACTCCTTCACGTCGATGAGCTTGCCGGCGAAGGGGGCCCGGACCGTCAGATTGCTGGCGTCCTCCAGAAGGGAGGTCATATCCTTGTTCAGGTTGTCCACCTTCTCCTGGGCCTGGTCCACCTGATCCTGGGCGTCCTGGCTGAAGATGGTGTACAGGGGCTGTCCCACGGTGACGGTGTCGCCGGGAGCCACGAACACCTCCTGCACCGTTCCGCCGGCGGTGAGGGTGATGGCGGCGGACTCTTTGGCCTTGGCGTTGCCGCTGCCTGTGACTGTGCTCTGGATGGAGCCGTACTGGACCGGCTGGGTCTGGATCTCGCTGTCCGCCTGGTCCTGCTGGGTCAAAAAGCGGTAGAGGGCGAAGCCGCCCACGCCCAGGGCGGCCACCACGGCGACGGCAATGATGCCGTTGCGGAGCTTGCGCTTGTTCAGCGGTTTCTTAGGACGGTCCGACCCGGGTACGGGGGGCGCCGCAGGGGCGGGCTGGGGAACGGTCACGTCTGGCATAACAGTTTATCCTCCTATCCTGCCCGGCCCAGAGAGCCAGGCTGTATCATGGATGGTTTCTTCTCAATTTCCATTATAGTGCTTGTCTGGCAGGAAAGCAGTTACAGGATAATTACAAATTTTTAAGATTCAATTAAGGACATGCTGGAATTTTCCAAGATAGGAAAAGAAAAGCTCCGCCGCATAAGCGGCGGAGTAAGAATGTTGGGTTGGATGGGACGCTCAAATCCCCCGGTTCAAGGTCTTGCGCAGGCGGATCTTTCCCGCCAGAGCCTCGTCCAGCAATTTCAGGAACTTCTCCTTGTCCTCGGGAAGGCCGCCCTTCAAAGGCAGGTAGTTGGAGGCGTGGTTGCTGGTGAAGTGGAGGGGGTCCACGTTCAGATTCTCAATGAGCAGATGGCACTCCTCCAGGATCTGATCCGGGGTACAGACCTTGAACCGCCCGGCCAGCACGTCCTC
>CALWWF010000162.1 GCA_944385165.1 uncultured Oscillospiraceae bacterium | reverse complement strand
TCTTCCGGCGGCAAAAGAGGTTTGACTCGTTTCCATTGTTCTGTTGTTAATTCATAGCGTTTCATGCTTCTAGTTTCACATATTTGCTCCTTTTGTGCAACTTTCATTTTTCAAACAAGGCCTAGGTCTTGTTTGAAAAATGGCAACATACCCAAACGACGGGTCTTTTTCCACCACACTGCGTTCATTTTCCTTGCAATCCACCAAGGATTGCTGCGTCAAATTGCCTTGTCTGGCGAAAAAATCCCTCGCCGTTGGACACATTCCAATTTTCAAACAAGGCCTAGGTCATTCCTTTTTATTTTCGATTTTCTTTATGATAATACAGGTACAGATTGCCACGACGACACTAACAATCAGTGTACAAAATCCAATCGCGCTTATCACTAAATCGTCGCTCAAGAACGGCATAAAGTTAAACATCGCGCCAATATAAAATGCAATGAAAACACCTATCATCATACCGATTATGAAGCACGCTATGCTTTTCATGCAAACAGCTCCTTTGTCAAGGTGTCTCAGCAAAGTGAGATGCCCATATACAAAGTGATAGATAAAAACGAGGGCCCCAACACTGGGCCGGCTGGCTGTCGGGATAAATATTATCCGATCACCCGTTTGGCGATGTCCACGCTCTCCTTGGCGTCCTTGGCGTAGAAGTCGGCGTGGATCTGCTGGGCGTAGTCGGGGGTGAGCACCGCGCCCCCCACCATGATCTTGCAGGGGAGGCCCGCGCCGTGGAGCGCTTGGATGGTCTCCGCCATGCTCTTCAGAGTGGTGGTCATGAGAGCGGACAGGCCCACCAGGGGGGCCTGGTGCTTCCGGGCAGCCTCCACCACCGCCTCGGGGGGCACGTCCCGGCCCAGGTCGATGACGGTGTAGCCGTAGTTTTCCAAAAGGACCTTCACGATGTTCTTGCCGATGTCGTGGATGTCCCCCTTCACCGTGGCCAGCACGATGGTGCCCCGGCTCACCGAGCCGCCCTCCTTCTGGGCCAGGGTGTCCCGGATCACCTCAAAGGCGGCTTGGGCGGCCCCGGCGGACTGGATGAGCTGGGGGAGGAAGACCCGGTTGGCCTCAAAGTCCGCCCCCACCTGGTCCAGGGCGGGGATGAGGATGTGGTCCACGATGTCCATGGGCTCCCGGCTCTCCAGAAGGGCCTTCGTGGCGGGGCCGGCCTCCCCCTTCAATCCGGTGATGACGATCTCGCTTAAATCCCGCTTCCCGCCGGAAGCGGGGGCGGGGGCGGCGTTTGCCCCGGAGGTGGTGATGGAGGTGGACACCTGGGCGTTTCCGTAGGCGGCGATGAACGCCCGGGCGTTCTCGTCCACGTTGGTGAGCAGGTGAAAGCACCGCACCGCCGCCATCATGGCGTCCATATTGGGGTTCAAAATGGGTAAATCTAAGCCGGCGGACATGGCCATGGTGAGGAAGTTCTGGTTCACCAGGGGCCGGGCGGGCAAGCCGAAGGAGATGTTGGACACCCCCAGCACGGTCTTCAGGCCCAGCTCCCGCTTCACCCGGCCCAGGGCCTCCAGGGTCTGCACCGCCCCCTCCGGCTCGGCGGAGACGGTGAGGGTGAGGCAGTCGATGTACACATCCTCCCTCCGGATGCCGTAGGACAGGGCCTTGTCCAGGATCTTTTGGGCGATCTCCAGGCGCTTCTGGGCGCTTTTGGGGATGCCCCCCTCGTCCAGGGTCAGGCCCACCACCGCCGCCCCGTACTTCTTCACCAGGGGGAGGATGGCGTCCAGGGTGGCCTCCTCCCCGTTCACCGAGTTGACGATGGCCTTGCCGCAGTACACCCGCAGCGCCCGCTCCAGCACCGCCGGCTGGGTGGAGTCCAGCTGGAGGGGAGCCTCGGTGACTCCCTGGAGGGCCTTTACCGTGCGCACCATCATCTCCGCCTCGTCGATCTCAGGCAGACCCACGTTCACGTCCAGGATGTCCGCCCCGGCCTCGGTCTGCTCCAGGGCCTGGCCCAACATGTAGTCCACGTCCCCGGCCTTCAGGGCCTCCTTCATGCGTTTCTTCCCCGTGGGGTTGATGCGCTCGCCGATGACCCGCACCCGGTCGATGGGCACCACCTGCATCCCGCTGCACACGGCGGCGGGGATGTTTGCGGGAGTGCGTTTTACTCTCCGGCCCTCCAGGGCCTGTTTCAGCAGGGAGATGTACGCCGGGGTGGTGCCGCAGCAGCCGCCGAACACCTGTACCCCCAGTTCCGTGAGCTGGGCCAGGCTGTGGGCGAACTCCTCCGGGGTGATGTCGTACCCGGAGCCGTCCGGGTGGGGCAGGCCCGCGTTGGGTTTCAGCACGATGGGCAGAGTGGTCCACTGTAAAAGCTCCTCCACCAGGGGCGGCATCTCCCGGGGGCCCAGGGAGCAGTTCACCCCGATGGCGTCCGCCCCCATGCCCTCCAGGGTGAGGGCGGCAGCGGCGGGGGAGCACCCCAGGAAGGTGCGGCCGGTGGCCTCATAGGTCATGGTCACCAGTACCGGCAGGCTACTGTTCTCCTTGGCGGCCAGCAGGGCGGCCCGGGCCTCCTGAAGGTCGGTCATGGTCTCAATGGCGATCAGGTCCGCCCCGGCGGCGGCCCCAGCCCGCACCACCTGGCCAAAGATGTCCACCGCCGTCTCAAAGTCCAGAAGGCCGGTGGGCTCCAGCAGCTGCCCTGTGGGGCCGATGTCCAGGGCCACCAGGGCGTGGTCCCCGGCGGCCTCTTTGGCCAGGGCGACAGCGGCGGGGACGATCTCCTCCACCGTCTTGCCGCAGTGGGAGAGCTTCTCCCGGTTGGCCCCGAAGGTGTTGGCGTAGAGGATCTGGGAGCCCGCCTCCACATAGGCCCTGTGGATGTCCAGCAGCCACTCCGGGTGCTCCAGGGCGGTCAGTTCCGGGGCGGCCCCCACAGGCAGCCCTTTGGCCTGGAGCATGGTGCCCATGCCCCCGTCCAGGAGCAGGGGGCGGCCGGTTTGTAACAGTTCAAGAAATTCCACAGTGTCCACCTGACTTTCGATATTGGCAGCCGTCACGGGCGGGACAGCCCACGCAGCTTCGGGTGTTTGTTTGGATGGGGTGATCGGCGATGCCCAGGATGGCAGTCACCGACTTGCGGGGAGTTAGGATGTGGGTGGCGCTGGCGCACAGTCCCACCTTCCGGGGGGCGTCCAGCAGGTTGAGCAGGGGCCCCTGGAGAGTGAGGGGCAGGTCTCCGTACCCGGGGCTGTAGCGAAAGGGAAAATAGCAGCCGGGGAACTGGCTTTGAAGCCCCCCCTCAATCTGGTTGCACACCTCCTCCACGGCGGCGGCGGCGCAGCAGTCCAGGGCCAGGGCCCGGAGCATGTCACCGCTCTCCGCCCTTCGGATGAGGGCGTCCACCTGGGCGGACAAGGTGGCGCAGAACACCGCCGCCTGGCGGCAGTCCTTCAGGTGCCGCTTCAGGTCCTGCCCCGGCAGGAGCAGACCGCAGTTCAGGCGTACCCCCCCGTCCTCAAAGGAGAGGGAAAAGACACGGTACGCCCACCGGGGCCGGGAGGCGGCGAGCACCTCCCGGGCGCAGACCTCTACCAGGGCCCGCAGGTCCGCCCCCGCCTTCTCCGGGGGGGTACCCATATAGCGCAGGGCCTCGTCAGGGTTGAGTTTGGTGAGAGAAATTGGCAATAAGGTCACACTTTCTTGAGATAGGAGTTTGGAGATAGGAGATAGGAGATAGGAGATATTCCGAGTGCTCGGAGGCGGTTTGGTTCCAGCCAACTCCTATCTCCTATCTTCGATCTCCTATCTGGATCAAACGTTTCGGATGGAGGAGAGGCTGTCGCTGATCTGTTTGGCCACGGCGGGGTTGTTCATGGTGTACAGGTGGATGCCGTCCACCCCGGCGGCCACCAGGTCGGCAATCTGGTCGATGGCGTAGGCCAGGCCCGCCTCCCGCAGAGCGGCGGGGTGGTCCCCGTACCGGGCCAGAATGCGGGTGAGCTTCCGGGGCATGGACGCCCCGCAGAGGGACACCATCCGCTCAATGGAGCTGCGGTTGAGCACGGGCATGATTCCCGCCTCGATGGGCACTTCGATGCCGGCGATGCGGCAGCGCTCCAGGAAGCGGTAGAAGTCGTCGTTGTCAAAGAACAGCTGGCTGACCAGGTGCTGGGCCCCCGCGTCCACCTTCTGCTTTAAATAGCGCACGTCGGTGATGAGGTCTGGGCTCTCCGGGTGTCCCTCCGGGTAGCAGGCCCCGGACACGCCGAAGTCCCCCCGGCGGTGGATGAAGGCCACCAGCTCGTCGGCGTGGAGAAAGTCGGTCTTGGGGGGATAGTCCGGGTTCCGGTCCCCCCGCAGGGCCAGCACGTTTTCCACTCCGTTCTGCTTCAGGCCGGCCAGGATCTCAGTGGCCTCCCCCTTGGTGCAGCCCACGCAGGTGAGATGGGCCATGGCGGTGATGTGGTACTTATTCTGGATGATGGAGGCGATCTCCTGGGTGGACTGGTTTACGTTGCTGGAGCCGCCGGCCCCGTAGGTGACGCTGATGAAGTCGGGGTGGATGTCCTTCAGCCCGTCCAGGGTCTTGTAGATGCTGTCCACCGGGCTGGTCTTCTTGGGGGGGAATACTTCACAGGAGAAGACGGTTTTGCCTCTCCCAAACAGCTGGGCGATTTTCATGGTGCATTCCTTCTTTCTTGTTTGTGCTGTTTTATTGTTATCATTGGATGAGAGCGGTGGAATGGGGATTTCGCCGCCTGCGGGCGGCGAGTGACTTTCCCAGCGATGGGAAAGTCACCAAAGGATCGCCGGGGGACGCCGCAGGGGCGAACTTCGTTCGCCATGACGGCTTTCCCCCGGACCCCTGTTACGGGGGTTATCCCTCCGGCGTTGTGCTGCCCTTCCGGCGCGCAAAATCTGAGTGACACTCTAAATTCCCACCGGGCCACTGGGCCCTGGGTTTGCAAAATTTAGAATTGCTACGGTTCAACTTCTGCGCCTGGGTTTGCCGAGCCAACGGACCCAGGGCGGACGACGGCGGGAGCCCCAAGGGGCTCCCCTACCCAAGTCAGGGAGATTTCCGTGAAAACCGGTAGGGGAGGGGCTAAAGGTGAATTGGCCGAAGGCCAAGAGAAGCCACCCTGGGGTGTGCCCCTACCGCCACGTTGCGGCAATTGCTTTATTGTTGCGCGGGCCGGTCTGGGACCGGCCCCTACGGCGAATTCTGACTGGTTCTATGGATTTCGTAGGGGCGGGTCCTAGACCCGCCCAAAAGCCTTCCCCCTTCTAGGGGGCAGGTGCCGAGCGAATGCGCGGCGGATGAGGGTGAGTCACAAAGAAAGATGCAGCTTTCGATACCCACCCTCATCAGTCAGCCTTCCGGCTGACAGTGTCCCTATCCCCTCTGTCTCGCTGCGCTCGACATCATCCCTGCCCCTTTTGTCCCTTCGGGCCGATTCCCCCTGATAGGGGGAATCGGCCCCTTGACAAGGGGAGTCGGCCCCCTTGTAGGGGGAAGCCTTACCGGGCGACCGCAAGGGTCGCCCCCACGAGTTTATCAGGAACCGTTCCAGGTTACGCCGTTCCACTGAGCCGCGATTGAGCCCCACCCACACAAAGGCGCTTTCCACAAGGGGAGTGCCTGGGTTTCGATGACTGCCCAGTGAGCGGCAGCGTAAGACGAGGGGAAAGCAATCAGCTAAGCCGCCCGCGCCTTTGCGATGACGAACCAGCCTGCCTGATTGGCGGCCCCCGTAAACGGGGGTCCAGGGGGTGGGGCGCATGGAGGATGAGGCGAAGCCGAATCCGATTGGCGCCACCCCCTGGCGGTTCTTTGGTTACTTTCTGCCCGGGCAGAAAGTAACCCGCCGCCGCAGCGGCGGAACGCTCCGAAAGGCCTCACCAGGCGGCAACCGCCCCATCACACCTGGGCTCGGTGCCGCCGGTATACAGCCCGTTGGCAGTTTTCCAGATGATCTGCCCCCGGCCCATGTGCAGGTTGGAGTTGACGATCTCCACCTCATGCCCCCGGTGGGAGAGCTCCTGGGCGATGTGGGCGGGCACCTCCCGCTCCAGCTGGGTGTGCCTGCCGCCAGTCCACTGGAACCGGGGGGCGTCCAGGGCGGCCTGGGGGTTCAGGTGATAGTCCACGGTGTTCACCACCACCAGTACATGGCCCTGGGGCTGCATGAAGGCCCCCATGACCCCGAAGGGCCCCACCGCCTCCCCGTCCTTCATCAGGAATCCGGGGATGATGGTGTGGTAGGAGCGCTTTCCCCCCGCCAGGCAGTTGTCGCTGTGTTCATCCAGGGAGAAGTTGGCCCCACGGTTTTGCAGGGAGATGCCGGTCCCCGGGACGGCCACCCCCGCCCCGAAGCAGGTGTAGTTGCTCTGGATGAAGGAGACCATGTTCCCCGCCGGGTCGGCGGTACATAAGTAGATGGTCCCGCCGCAGGAGGGGTCCCCCGCCTCTGGGAAAAGGGCCTTCTCTCCAATGAGGGCGCGCCGCCGGGCGGCATAGTCCTCCGAGAGCAGATCCTCCACTTTCGTCTTCATGTACCGGGGGTCGGCCACATAGGTCTTGGTGTCCGCGAAGGCCAGCTTGATGGCCTCGATGATGTTATGGTAGGTGCCGGCACACTCCCGCTCCTGGGACAGCTCCAGGCCTTTCAAAATGTTCAGGGCCATGAGCACCGTGATGCCGTGGCCGTTGGGGGGGATCTCACAGACGGTGTAGCCCTTATAATTGGTGGTAATGGGCTCCACCCACTCCGGGCGGTAGGAGCGGAAGTCATCCTCCGTGAAATACCCCCCGGTTTTTTGGCTGAAGGAGACGATCTTCTCCATCAAGGCCCCCCGGTAGTAGCTCTCGCAGCCGGTGTCCGCCAGCTCCTCCAGGGTCTGGGCGTACTCCTCCCAGCGGAAGATGTCCCCCGCCCGGTAGGGCTCCCCATCTTTCGTGAACTTCTCCCACCAGTAGGCGTGGGGGGCGGGGTCCGCCTCCATGGCTTTCCCGATGCGGCGGGAGTCCTCCTCCCACATAGGTTCCAGGTTGACGGCCACGGGCACCCCCTCCCGGGCGCTCTGGATGGCGGGGGCGAACAGCTCTGAGAGGGGTTTTGTCCCAAACCGGCGGCTGAGCGCCGCCCAGCCCGCCGGGGCCCCGGGGACCAGGGTGGGAATCCACCCGGCCTGGGGCATCTCCCGAAAACCCAGTGAGCGCACCTGCTCCGCCGTGAGGGCGGCGGGGGCGGTGCCGCTGGCGTTGAGGCCGTAGAGCTTCTTCTCCGCCTCCACCCACACCAGGGCGAAGCAGTCGCTGCCCAGGCCGTTGCTGGTGGGCTCCAGCAGGGGCATGGCGGCGGCCATGGCCACCGCCGCGTCCACCGCGTTGCCCCCCGCCTTCATCACGTCCAGGCCGATC
>CALWWF010000161.1 GCA_944385165.1 uncultured Oscillospiraceae bacterium | reverse complement strand
TCGTCGTCGCGGATTTCGTATCCCTCGCTTCGCCCTGGCGGGCAAAGCTCGCTCACTGCATCGCTCCTCCTCTCCAACGCGAACCCGCTTCGCTGGGCTTCGCGTTGGGGGCCGCCTTCGGCGGCCTTTTGGCGCATCTCCAGAATGCGAGCCTTTGTTTGCGGTGGGGCTCAATTGCGGCTCAGAGAGACGGCGGGCCCCGAAACGTCTCCTGATTCCTGTAGGGGCGGCACACCTGGGCCGCCCATGTCCCTCGGTTTGTACGCACCCTCTTGAAAACCTGTAGGGGCGACCCTTGCGGTCGCCCGCTGGAATGGGGGATGCGTTCAAGAGCGCACCCTCATCCGCCCCAGTGTGCGCAAGTGTGCGCACTGGGGCACCTTCCCCCTGGAAGGGGGAAGGCTTTATGTTTCATTCATACGAAAGGGATGTGAAACCTGTTACCGTTCCCCTCATCCGTCACGCTTCGCGTGACACCTTCCCTATCCCCTCTGGCCTTCGGCCATCTCCCCTTGATAAGGGGAGTCGGCCCCCAGGGGAAGGCTATTTGCACCGGAACGTTGGCTCGGTAAACCCAGGCGCAGAAGTGGAGCCGCAACAGCGGTAATTTTTGCAAACCCAGGGCCCAGTGCCCGGCAGGAATTTAGACCAGCCACTCCATTTTTGCGCGCCGGAAGGATTGCGCAATTCCAAAGGGATAACCCCCGCGTAATGTGGGTTCGGGGAAAGGCGAATATGAGCGCGCAGCGCTCATCCTGAGCCGTCCCCGGTGGCGTTTTGCCAAATCTCCCGTTGCTCCCGGCGAAGCCCAGCGAAGCGGATTCGCCGGGAAGAGGAGGAGCAAGGGAGCGGACGCAGTTTTCGCCGCCAGGCGGAAACGGAGTCGAGCGGACTTTGCGACGACGAGCCGCCATGGGCAAAGTAGGTCGCTGCCCGCAGGCAGCGAAACCCCTTATAAACTTTCGGAAAGGAGGGACCTTCCATGTCCAAGCGCCAGCACCGGTTCCAGGTGCCCCCATCTCAGGACCCCCTGAGCGGGGCCAAGTCCTCTCTGGTCTTTCGCCTGAACTTTGGCTTTTTCTTCCGGCAGCTGGTGGTCTTTGTACTCATGGACCTGCTGCTGTTCCTCATGGCCACTGCGGGGATGTTCCTCTATGCCGAGAGCCGCTGCGCCAGCGTGGCCGCCCTGGTGGAGGAGCGCGGGGTGCCCTCCGCCGACGCCCTCCCCTGGATGGAGGCCAGCGACTATATCATCACCCCTCTGGACCCCGGCTCCTGGGAAAATAGTACCCAGGGGTACGCCCTCCTCCCCCTCCCCTTCCTCCCCCAGTCCCCGGAGCTGGAGGACGCCGTCCGCTCCTGGGATCTGTCCTCCTACTACACCGTGACCCTGCCCAACGGCGGGGAGCCCTACGCCATCACGGTGGACCTGTCCGGGATCTTTCAGACCCTCTACTGGGCGGGGGTGGTCCTTCTGGTCTGTCAGGGGCTGACCCTGCTCACCAACCTGTTTCGGAACAACCGCTCCATCCATAAGATCCTAAAGCCCATCCAGGACCTGGCCGCCACCGCCTCCCGGCTCAACTCCATGACCCACATGTCCCGCCAGGAGCTGGAGGCCCTGGCCGGGGAGCTGGAGAAGATCAACGCCAAGCACCTGGACAGCCGCATCGACCTGCACTCCACCCAGAAGGAGCTGCGCTCCCTGGCCCAGGCCATCAACGCCATGCTGGAGCGGATCAACAAGGCCTACAGCGCCCAGATGCGCTTCGTCTCCGACGCCAGCCACGAGCTGCGCACCCCCATCGCCGTCATCCAGGGCTACGCCGCCCTTCTGGACCGGTGGGGTAAGGACGACCCGGAGGCCCTCCAGGAGTCCATCAACGCCATCCGCTCCGAGGCCAAGGCCATGGAGGAGCTGGTGGAGCAGCTGCTGTTCCTGGCCCGGGGGGACAACGACACCCAGCCGGTGAAGCGCGCCCACTTCGACCTCACCGCCCTGGCCGGGGAGGTGCTGCGGGAGGAGGAGATGATCCACGAGGACCGGCTCTTCCTGCCCCGGTGGGGGGAGGAGCCGGTGCCGGTGTACGCCGACCAGGGGCTCATCAAGCAGGTGATGCGCATCCTGATGGACAACAGCGTGAAGTACAGCGCCCCGGGCAGCCGCATCTACCTGCGGGTGATGGTGCTGGACGGCCACGCCCGGGTCACCGTCCAGGACGAGGGGATGGGCATCGCCCCGGAGGGCATCCCCCACATCTTCGACCGCTTCTACCGCACCGACCAGTCCCGAGACCGGAAGACCGGGGGCACCGGACTGGGGCTGGCCATCGCCAAGTGGATCATCGACCGCCACGGGGGCTGGTTCGAGGTGGTCTCCCGGGAGGGGGTGGGCACCCGCATCTCCTTCCTGCTCCCGGCGGATCCCGCCCAGCCGGAGGGAGAGGGGGCGGCGTGATGTACTTTGTCTATCTCCTTTGCTGTGCCGACGGCACCCTCTACACCGGCTGCACCAACGACCTGGAGCGCCGTCTGGCCGCCCACAACGCCGGAAAGGGGGCCAAGTACACCCGCAGCCGACGCCCGGTCTCCCTGGTGTATTGGGAGCCCCTCCCGGACAAGTCCTCCGCCCTGCGGCGGGAGCGGGCGGTGAAGCGCCTCACCAGAGCCCAGAAGCTTGCGCTCATCGGCGCTTCACAGCCCAAATGTTAAATCTGAAAGTCCGTTTCGTCTCTGACACAACCGTTTGCCTGTTTTCTTCCGGCTTTTATGCTGTATGCCCTGTTTTTCTCCATCCTGTCCGCAGATTTTGGCTGGAAAAGGCCCTTGAAATTCAAAAATCCCTGTGGCATAATAACAGCGACCATCCGACACCAAAGGAGTGACGACTGCGATGATGGTTTCCACAAAGGGCCGCTACGCTCTGCGGGTGATGATCGACTTGGCCGAACACGACGATGGACTGTACATCCCCCTGAAGGAGATCGCCGCCCGGCAGGATATTTCGGAAAAATATCTGGAAAGCATCGTGAAGCTGCTGACCCGAAACGGGGACCTGGTGGGCGTCCGGGGCAAGGGCGGGGGCTACCGGCTGACCCGCGCTCCGGAGGAGTACACCGTGGGCAATATTCTTCGGCTCACCGAAGGGGGCCTGACTCCAGTCAGCTGCCCCGGCCTGGGCAGCCGCTCCTGCCAGCGGGCGGAGGACTGCCGTACCCTTCCCCTGTGGAAAGAGCTGGACGCGATCATCAACAACTATCTGGATGGGGTGACCTTGGCCGACCTCATCCATCCCCAACCGGAGGGGGACTCCCTCTCCTAACCAAATCGAACCGCCGCACCAGAATTGGTGCGGCGGTTCTTGTATTTTATCTGACAGACGCCGAATCTCTAAAGAAGCGAAACGAAGTTTCGCAGAAAGTTCTTTTGGTTACTTTTCTTACAAGAAAAGTAACGTTCATTCAAGAAAAGGAAGCAAATACAGTCTTGCCGTTGAGCACAGTCTCGCAGACGGCCACGCTGGGGAACTGCTCCGGCTCCATGTGGAACAGATCCCCGTCCAGCACCACCAGGTCGGCCAGCTTTCCCACCTCCAGGGTGCCCCGAACGTTCTCGTCCCGGCTGGCCCAGGCGGCCTGGGATGTAAACAGCCCCAGCCCCTCCTCCACCGTGAGGGCCTGCTCCGGCAGGAAGATCCTGGTCCCCGCCCGGTTCTGCCGGGTCACTGCCGAGCGCAGGTTGTCCAGGATGGAGAAGGGCTCCACCGGACAGTCGGAGCCGCCGCTGGCGTGGATGCCCAGGTCCAGCATACTCTTCCAGTTGTAGCACTCCTGGGCGTGCTCCTCCCCCACCCGCTGGGCGATGATCTCCATATCCGCTTCAATGAAGATGGGCTGGATGTAGGCCTGGAGGTTCAGGTCCTTCATCCGCTTCAGCAGGGCCGGCGTAGTGGTCTGGGCGTGGACGATCCCGTGGCGGGCCTGAGGCCAGGGGTCCTCCCCCTGGACCCGCTCCACCGCGTCGCACACCTTCTCCAGGGCCAGGTCCCCGATGGCGTGGACCGCCACGTCCATCCTCCGGCGGTGGGCCGCCCGGATGAGCTCATACAGCTCCTCCTCCGTGTGGATGGGGATGCCGTGGTTGTCCTCGTCGCCCACATACCCGGCGATCATCTCCGCGGACTTGGCCCCCAGGGAGCCGTCCTGGAGCAGCTTTCTGGGCCCCGTGCGGAACAGGCTGGTGCGGTCCTCCGGGGCATTGCGCAGGGCCTGGAAGCCCTCAAATTCCTCCGGCTCCAGCAGGCACTGCTCGTACACCCGGACGGTCAGCTCCCCGTCCCGCTCCAGCTCCCGAAACAGCTCCACCATGTGGGCGGGGGTGACTCCGGAGAGCACCTGCAAGTCATCGGAGTGGACGCAGGTGATCCCGGCGGCGTTCAGGTCCCGGGCCCCCTTCCGGATCATCTCCTTGATCTCCCCGTCGTCCTCGGCGGGAATGATCTCCATGTAGAGGCGCATGGCCTCCTCCCGCAGGAAACCGTGTTCAAAGTCCACCTTCTCCCACACCGCCCGGGGCGTCCGATCCCTCAGCTCCTTCACCCTCTCCAGCATGGCGGTGTTGCAGGCGGCGATGTGGGCGCACACCCGCAGCAGGCAGATGGGGATCTCCGTGGAGATGCGGTCCAGGTCCTGCCGCTGGGGCATCCGCCCCTCCGCCAGGTTCTCCTGGTTCCAGCCCATACCCAGCAGACAGGTAGGGTGGGTCTGCTCCACCCGCTCCCGGCCCATGCGGACGATGTCCTCAATGGACCCCACCCCAAACAGGGCCAGGTTCTTCTGGAACAGCACATAGTAGAGCAGGTGCATATGGGTGTCGGAAAAGCCCGGGAGCACCTGCCGCCCCTCCAGGTCGGTGCGCTGGTCCCAGCTCTGGGAGAGCGCCTCCTGGTCGCTCCCTAAAAATACAATTTTTTCGTCCTCCACGCCGATGGCCTCATACCGCCGTCCAGAGCGGTCCATTGGGTCTACCTTTCCATGGTACCAAAGCCTGCGCATGGCCTTTTTCCTCCTTTGTCAAAAAGCGGCGCCCGCGCATCCCGCGGACGCCGCAAACCCTTCAGTTTTGGTTGACATCCTGGCTGACGCCGGACTGGGCAGTTTCCTCCGTCTCCTGGGTGGATTCCTCTCCGGTCTCCGCCTGGCTGGACTCCTCTTCCGTCTCCGCCGGGCTGGACTCGCCCTCCTCCGGTGTCTCCCGCACATCCTGGGGGATGTCCTGGGAGGGAATAGAGGGCTCCTCTTCCTCCTCCGGCTCCTCGGTATGGACCGGGGGAAGTTCCCCGTCCCGGAAGAACCGCAGGTTCAGGTCCACGTCGCCGGAGATGCCGGGCACCCGGCCGCTGGAAGTGAACTGCCACATATCAAAGTCGTAGTAGAACGAGGGGTAGTCGGTGTACTGGGCCAGCCAGAAGGGATAGTCCAACAGCTGGCTCAAGTCCAGGTTGTTGTAGGCCAGATTCTGATAGAAATAGATCATCGCCTCGTAGCCCGCCGCCTCAATATCCGCACAGAAGGCGTTGGCCATGCTGCACAGGAGGTCGGTGTCCGGA
>CALWWF010000160.1 GCA_944385165.1 uncultured Oscillospiraceae bacterium | reverse complement strand
CCAACCCCAGCTGGGAGCGGGTCAAAATGCTTCCGTCGGTCATTTTCAGGAAGATTAGCGGGTCCGCCACACCGCGCCCGCCGTCCATCTTAGAATAATTCTGTATGCTGGTATAGGAGAACCGGGTGGAGGAGATGGTCACATCCGTCCAGTATTCCGTCTCCCCGGTGAGGGGGTTGACCTCAATTTCCCGGTCAATGCTCCGGCTTGCCGTGGGCGCGGACTGCTGGATGGGCAGCTGGAGGGTGCAGTCCTCCGCCATGAAGTTGGCGGAAAAGGTGATGGGTTCCAGGGTCTCCAATGCCTTTAAAGTCAAATTCGTCTCAATGGAGAAGGAACGGCCGGCCTCCGGGGCGGTGGTCTCCTCCGACTCCCACCAGCCTTTTGTCATGCCGGGGGTGAAGGAGAAGGTGCCGGGCCCCCACTCAATATCTGGAAGGGCCTGGGCGGCCTGCTCGGTCTTTGGCTCTACCGTGAGATACAGATACAATCCGTCCCCGTCCCGCAGGCTGTCCACCGTCAGCCGGTAGTTCTCGTCCTCGGTCGTCTGGATGGTGCGGTAGGACTCCAAACTGCTGGTATCTCCCCGGAAGAAAATATCCAGCACCCCCGCCTGATAGACGACGGCAAAGGCGGTCCCGGTCATCAGCGCCGCGGCGGCCACGGCCACAACGGCGGTTTTCCATTTTTTCCTGGGGCGGCGCGCGGGTTCCTGCTTCTTTTGCTCCAGGGCCCTTAAAATCCGCTCCTCCCCCTTGGGGGACAGGTGGATCTGGTCCATGGCCCGGTTATATTCCTGTTTCATGGGTTCCCTCCTGTTCCAGTTGTTTTTTCAGTTGTTTCCTGGCCCGGTGGAGGCGGGTGGTGACGGCACTCTGGTTCACCCGGAGCATCTGGGCGATCTCCTGGGTGGAGTACCCCTCGTAGTAGAAGAGGTAGAGTACCACCCGGTAGGTGGACTTCAGCTTGGCCACCGCCTCCAGCACGGTCCCGGCCTGGGGCGGGAGGGCGGCCACGGCCTGGGCCTCCTCCAGGGGGACGGTGACCCGGCGTTTCAGCCGCCGCCACAGGCTGCGGCTCTCGTTGGCGGCCACCTGCAAAAGCCAGGCCTTCTCCCGGCCCTCCTCCAGCTCCGGATGGGTTTCCAAATATTTGAGAAATACGGTCTGGGTCACGTCCTCCGCGTCGGCGGGAGAGCCGGTGAACGACAGGGCCAGGCGGTAGACCTGGTCCTTGTACCGGCGGAATAGGGCGGTTGCGTCCTCCATCCCGTCTCCCTCCTCTCTTTCTTGTTCCTTTGAGCGCTCACTATTCAAACGCGTTTCCCCTTGAAATTGTCACAGGATCTCTTATAATTTTCAGGGAGAGTTTCGTTGCGTTCCTCTTTTAAGCCTTCCCCCTTTCAGGGGGAAGGTGCCCCAGTGCGCACACTGGGGCGGATGAGGGTGTGTCACGAAGGAAAGTACAGAAATTCGATACGCACCCTCATCAGTCAGCCTTCGGCTGACAGCGTCCCTACCCCCTCTGTCTCGCTGCGCTCGACATCTCCCCCTGATAGGGGGAGTCGGCCCCCTGGCAGGGGGAAGCCTAGACGGGAGCCCCAAGGGGCTCCCCTACGGCAAACCCAGAAGCGGCCCGCGCCTTTTGCCGGGGCGGCGAAATTCCCCGGGAAACAAAAAAACCAACCCCATAGGGGAACCTTCCCCTATTTCAACATAAAATGAAAAACATCTGCCACACTCATAGAAAAACGGAGGAATGACTTATGCAGACCAAATATATTTTCGTCACCGGCGGCGTGGTGTCGGGCCTGGGCAAGGGTATCGCGGCGGCATCCCTGGGGCGGCTTTTGAAGCAGCGGGGGCTGCGGGTGAAGGTCCAAAAGCTGGACCCCTATCTGAACGTGGACCCGGGCACCATGAGCCCCTATCAGCACGGGGAGGTATTCGTCACCGACGACGGGGCGGAGACCGACCTGGACCTGGGCCACTACGAGCGGTTCATCGACGAGAACCTCACCGGGGATTCCTCCGTGTCCTCGGGCAAGATCTACTGGAACGTGCTCAACCGGGAGCGGGCGGGGGACTATCTGGGGGGCACGGTGCAGATCATCCCCCACATCACCGGCGAGATCAAGGACCACATCTACGCCCTGGAGGGGCCGGACACCGACGTGGCCATCGTAGAGATCGGCGGCACCGTGGGCGACATCGAGAGCCAGCCCTTCCTGGAGTCCATCCGCCAGGTGGCCGCGGAGAAGGGCCGCCAGAACGTGATGTTCATCCACGTCTCCCTCATCGTGTCCATCCCCGGCAGCGGGGAGCTCAAGAGCAAGCCCACCCAGCACTCGGTGAAGGAGCTGCTGGGACTTGGCATCCAGCCCGACGTGATCCTGTGCCGCAGCGACTACCCCCTCTCCAAAGAGATTTTAGAGAAGATCGCCCTGTTCTGCAACATCCCCGTGGACCACGCCATCCCCAATCTGACGGCGGACATCCTCTACGAGGTGCCCCTGATGCTGGAGCGGGAGGGCCTGGCCGACGTGGTGGTGCGCCGCCTGGGGCTCATCTGCCACACCCCGGACCTGACCGAGTGGGCAACCATGGTCCACCGGGCCAAGAACCCCAAGGGCTGTGTGGAGATCGCCCTGGTGGGCAAGTACACCGCCCTCCACGACGCGTACCTGTCGGTGGTGGAGGCCCTGACCCACGGGGGCATTGAGAACGATGTGAGCGTGAAGATCCGCTGGGTGGACTCGGAGACGGTCACCGACGCCAACGCGGGGGAGATACTCTCCGGGGTGGACGGCGTCCTGGTCCCCGGCGGCTTCGGCGACCGGGGCATCGAGGGGATGATCTCCGCGGTGCGGTACGCCCGGGAGAACAAGATCCCCTTCTTCGGCATCTGCCTGGGGATGCAGATGTCGGTGATCGAGACCGCCCGCCACCTGTGCGGCATGGCGGACGCCCACTCCGGCGAGTTCTCCCAGACCACCCTCCACCCGGTCATCGCCCTCATGCCCGACCAGGTGGGCGTCACCGCCAAGGGCGGCACCATGCGCCTGGGGTCCTACCCCTGCCAGGTGACCGGGCACGACACCTTCACCTACCAGGCCTATGGCGCGGACGCCATCCAGGAGCGCCACCGCCACCGCTATGAGTTCAACAACGACTTCCGGGAGGATTTGACCAAGGGCGGTTTGACCCTGGCGGGTCTGTCCCCCGACGGGCGGCTGGTGGAGATCGTGGAGCGCCGCGACCACCCCTGGTTCGTGGGCGTGCAGTTCCACCCGGAGCTGAAATCCCGTCCCAATAAGGCCCACCCGCTGTTCCGGGAGTTCATCTCCGCGGCAAAGACCTATCAGGACCGGTAAACGTTTTGTAGGATAAGAGGCGAAACGAAGTTTCGCAAAAAGTTCTTTTGCCTCCTTTTCTTTCAAGAAAAGGAGGAGCCAGGCGGCGGAAAGGGGAAAACTTTCCACCGCCTGGCCCTTTTTTGTGGATAACTTTCGGTCAGTCCAGCTTTTCTTTCTGAAAATTCTCTGGCCGGGTGCGCTCGTAGAACGCCCGGAACAGGGGCTCCAGCGCCCAAAGTTCTGGAGGGATCTCTGCCGCCCGGGGACTCTGGGACAGACTGGCGAACTGCCGGAGCACCTGGCCGGCTCTGGCGTGGGCCATGGCCCGGAGCTCCTCCACCGGAAGTGAGGCGGCGTCGTCCAGACCTACTTCCCGGAGAGCG
>CALWWF010000159.1 GCA_944385165.1 uncultured Oscillospiraceae bacterium | reverse complement strand
AGCGGTCATGGGTCACCATGACGAGACCGCCCTTGAACCGGCGGAGCCAGTCCTCCAGCCAGGCCACCATCTCGCTGTCCAGGTGGTTGGTGGGCTCGTCCAGGATCAGCACGTCCGCCGGGTGGATGAGGGCCGCCGCCAGGGCCACCCGCTTCCGCTGGCCGCCGGAGAGGGTGCCCACCTTCTGGGTGAAGTCGGTGATGCCAAGCCGGTTCAGCATGGCCTTGGCCTCATACTCGTTCAGCGCCCGGAACTCGGCGGGGAAGTGGAGAAACACCTGCTCCAGGACCGTGGCATCCTCGTCCATCACCGGGTTCTGGGGCAGCAGGCTGATCTGGACGTTGGGGTTCCGGGAGATGGTGCCCCCGTCCGGCTCCGTGACGCCGGAGAGCACCTTCAAAAAGGTGGATTTGCCGGTGCCGTTGATGCCGATGACGCCCACCTTGTCCCCCTCGTTCAGGTAGAAGTTCACATCGTCCAGCAGCTGGCGGCTGCCGAAGTTGATGGAGAGATGTTCCGCGGATAAGAGCATGGGGATTTCCTCCTGACAAAAACTGTCCCCATTGTACCACGAAGAATGGTGTTTGACCAGAGCCAAAACCCTTGCAAAGAGGCCACCGGCAGGGTACAATATCTGCAAAGCGGGAAGGAGGCCATTATGCGAGAAGTCCGCCCCTTTGAACCCTGGTTCTTTATCCTGTTCGGCCTATTCCACCTGCACCGCGTCTGGGGATTACTGGACCGGGAGAGCTATGCCGCCTTCTGGCTGGGTGTTCTGACAGAGCGGGGCGTTTTTTACTGGACGCTGATGGCGGCGCTGGGTGGGATGTGCCTCTTGGCACTGGCACTGTTCTTCCGGTGCTTCCGGGAGCGGTGCTGGTGGCGTTGGGTCTATCTCTTCGGCGGCGGATATGTGCTGTTTGACCTGTTCGCCATCGCGGCGGATCTGCCTTTTTGGCATCGTCTGTTGACGGCCATGTTCGACACGGCCGCCTGGTACTGGAACTGGCTCTGGAGTGCCTTCGTGGTTTTAGGGGCCGCCTGCCTGCTGTTGGGGATCTGCCTGCTGCGCCAAAGGAGACGAGTCTGATGGAAACCATTTCATATACGCTGCCGCCGGAGCAGGACGGCGCCACCGTCCGCCACATCTTGAAGGCCGTCCTCCACGTCTCCTCCCACGCCATCTCCCGGCTGACCCGGACGGAGAACGGCATCCGGGTCAACGGAAAACACGCCCGGACGGTGGACATCCTTCACACCGGCGACATCTTGGAGGTGGAGACCGGCGACCACCGGCCGCCCCGGGTGCGGCCCACGCCGGGGCCCTGGCCTCTGCCCATCGTCTGGGAGGACGGCCACCTGCTGGTGGTGAACAAGCCCGCCGGCATGACGGCCCACGCCTCCAACTTCCTGCCGGACACCCCCACGGTGGCGGGGGCCCTGGCCTGGCAGCGGGGCACGGACTTCGTGTTCCATCCGGTGAACCGGCTGGACAAGGGCACCACCGGCCTGATGGTGATCGCCAAGAGCGGATACATCCACGACCGGCTCCGGTACGCCCTCCACACGGACAAATTTTACCGGGAGTACCGGGCGGTGTGCGTGGGCTGCCCGGAACCAAAGCAGGGCACCATCGACGCCCCTATCGGCCGGGATCCCGATTCCGTGGTGGGCCGGTGCATCCGGCCCGACGGCGCACGGGCCGTCACCCACTATGAGGTGCTGGGGACCGAGGGCGGGCTGTCCCTCCTGCGGCTGCGGCCGGAGACGGGGCGGACCCACCAGCTGCGCCTCCACATGGCCTCCGTCGGCTGCCCCCTGGCGGGGGACTGGCTGTACGGGAGGGAGGACCCGGATCTGATCCCCCGGCCGGCTCTCCACGCCTATGCCCTGGAGCTGGACCACCCGGTGACGGGGGAGCACCTGTCCCTGACGGCGCCCATCCCGGCGGACATGGCCCGGCTGGTGCCGGGACTTTTGCCGGAAGCGGCGGATACCAGAGAAAAACATTGACCGCAAAATAGAAGGAGGATTTTTATGTTGACTTGGAATGTCACCTATCACTGCAAGCCCGGCCAGCGGGAGGCCTTTTATCAGGCCCTCTGTGACCTGGGCGTCCGGGCCAGCTCCCTGAAAGAGGAGGGCAACCTGAAGTATGACTACTTCCGGGCGGCGGAGGCCCCGGACGACCTGCTGCTGGTGGAGAGCTGGACCACCCCTGCCCTTCAGCAGGCCCACTGCCAGACGGAGATCTTCGGAAAGCTCCAGGCGCTGAAGGCGGAGTTCTGCGCCAGCGTCCATATCGACAAGTTCGAGGGGTGAGGCAACACGCGGGGGAAACGTCCGCACTTTTGTTGGCAAGACAACCGACAATCCGCTCCGCCTGTGGGAGAATGGAGAAAATCCAATCAAAAGGAGACTTTGTATGGAAGGACCTATGAAGAACATCCCCAAGGGGGAATCCCTGGATCTGCGGGACCTGGTGCCCTATCAGGCGGGGCAGGTGGTCAGCCGGACACTGGCCCAGAATCCCCATGTCAGCTTGACTCTCTTTGCCTTTGAGAAGGGGGAGGAGATCAGCACCCACGCCTCCGGCGGGGATGCGCTGGTGACAGTGCTGGAGGGCACTGGCCGCTTCACTGTGGACGGGAAGGCCCACATTTTGACCTGCGGGCAGAGCCTGGTGATGCCAGCCCAGGTCCCCCATGCGGTTTATGGCGAGGAACGGTTCAAGATGCTGCTGACAGTGGTGTTCTGAATCGGAACAAGGCGGCCCATCTGGGCCGCCTTGGTTCTATTTAATTCGCTTTGGGTTTGCCCGGCAGGGCATCCAGCAGCTCCTGGAGCTCCAGGAAGAACCGGGACAGGTGGAACCCGTCCGCCACGGCGTGGTGGATGTTCAGGGAGACCGGCAGGACCGTCCGCCCGCCCTCCCGCGCATACTTTCCCCAGGTGACCACCGGGGCCAGATAGGTGCCGCTGTCAAAGATGTGCATATCAAAGCTGCGGTACCGGACCCAGGGCAGGCAGGACACGTCAAAGGTGTTGGGGGGCACGTCCGTCAAGCCGAAGTGATCCAGGGCGGCATACCGCCGGCGGTCCTCCAGAAAGCGACGGTGGAAGGTCTCCAGCTCCCCCGCAAAGGGCGTCACCAGCTTCACAAAGGTCTCCCTGTCCGGGTGGAAGTGGGCGTAGTAGGGCTCGATCCGGTCCCAGAGGACCAGCCGCCCCTGGCCGTCCCAGCCGTACCGGAACTCCGCATGGGCGTTGAGCACCTTGGACACCGCCCAGATCATGGCGG
>CALWWF010000158.1 GCA_944385165.1 uncultured Oscillospiraceae bacterium | reverse complement strand
GGGACGGGTCGTTCAGGTGCCGGGCGGGGATGATCACGTCGGTGTCCACGTTGGCGCCGTATTTGTAAACCTTCATTGGTTCGTCAATCCTTTCCGAATGATTCCTTCTTTTTCTTGAAAGAAAAAGAAGCAAAAAGAACTTTAAACTTACTTTCTAGAAGCCAACCATCTGCTTCCAGTTTTCAAAAACCACAGACAGAAGGTTCCGGAAATGTTTTCTTAAACCCTAGAGGCGAAACGCAGTTTCGCATAAAGTTCTTTGCCGCGCTTTCTTTCAAGAAAGCGCGCGCGGATCGGCTACGCATCCGGCGATGGCAGAGGCGGCGGCCACGGCGGGAGAGGCCAGGATGACCTCGCTGGTCACATGGCCCATGCGGCCCACGAAGTTGCGGTTGGTGGTGGAGACGGTGCGCTCCCCCTCGGCCATGACGCCCATGTGGCCGCCCAGACAGGGGCCGCAGGTGGGGGTGGAGACGGCGCAACCGGCCTCAATAAAGGTCTGGATGAGCCCCTCCTTCATGGCCTGGAGGACGATCTCCTGGGTGGCGGGGATGACGATGCACCGCACGTTGTCCGCCACCTTCTTGCCCTTCAAAATGGCGGCGGCGGCGCGGAGATCGCTGATGCGGCCGTTGGTGCAGGAGCCGATGACCACCTGGTTGATGGGCAGGCCGGCCACTTCAGAGACCACCTTGGTGTTCTCCGGCAGGTGGGGCATGGCCACGGTGGGCTCCAGGGTATCCAGGTCGATGACCACCTCCCGGGCGTACTCCGCGTCGGGGTCGGCCTCGAAGGCCTCACAGGGGCGGTTCACCCGGCCGTTGATGTACTCCATGGTCTTCTCATCCACGGGGAAGATGCCGTTCTTGCCGCCGGCCTCGATGGCCATGTTGGAGATGGTGAACCGGTCGTCCATGGACAGGCAGGCCACCCCCTCCCCGGTGAACTCCAGGGACTGGTACAGCGCGCCGTCCACGCCGATCTCCCCGATCAGGTGGAGGATCACGTCCTTGCCGGAGACACAGGGCTGGAGCTTGCCCTTCAGGGTAACCTTGATGGCGGCGGGCACCTTGAACCACAAAAAGCCGGTGGCCATGGCGGCGGCCATGTCGGTGGAGCCGATGCCGGTGGAGAAGGCCCCCAGCGCGCCGTAGGTGCAGGTGTGGGAGTCGGCGCCCACGATGATCTCCCCGGGGGCGCACAGCCCCTTCTCCGGCAGCAGGGCGTGCTCCACGCCCATCTGGCCTACGTCGAAGAAGTTGGTGATGTTGTGCTTGTGGGCAAAGTTCCGGGCCTGGAGGCACAGCTCCGCGGACTTGATGTCCTTGCAGGGGGTGTAGTGGTCCAGGACGATGGCGATTTTGTCCTTGTCAAAGACCTGGGTGAAGCCGGCCTTCTCAAACTCGGTGATGGCCACAGGGGTGGTGATGTCGTTGCCCAGCACCATGTCCACCTTGGCCTCGATGAGCTGACCCACCTCCACATGGTCCAGCCCGGCGTGCTTGGCCAGGATCTTCTGCGTCATTGTCATTCCCATATAGGAATCCCTCCTCGTTTTTCTTATCCTCATCTTAGCAAACGGGGTGGCAAAAGAATGTAACCTATGATACAATTATGAAAAAGAGTGGAGAGTGAAGAGAGGAGAGTGGAGATATGGTGTCCGGCTGCGCCGGACAGTTTGAAAAGCATTCGCTTTCGGCGAATTCCATATCTTCACTCTCCACTCTCTACTCTAAACTCTGAAGGGGATTCAATCCATGAACGACTTCTACCTCACGCTCCCTTTGGAGCGCTGGCGGGCCTTTGCCGGGGAGCGGCCGGCGGTGCGGTGCTCCCCGGGACATCTGATCTATTTGCAGGACACCGAGGCCACCTGCTTTTACTATTTAAAGGGGGGGCGGGTCAAAAGCTTTATCCAGTCGGAGGACGGGGCGGAGCGGGTGCTGAACGTCTACCGAGCTGGAAGCCTCTTCGGCGAGGCCTCCTTCTTTGACAAGCTGCCCCGGGTGTCCTCCGCCGTGGCCCTCACCGCCTGCGAGCTGGTCCCCATCGACCGGGAGCTGGTGAAGCAGGCGGTGGCCCGGGACCCGGAGCTGGCTATGGACATGCTCCAGTACCTGGCCCGGACGGTGCGTCTGCTGTCTGAACAGCTGGACGACATGGCCTTCCGGCCGGTGCAGTGGCGGCTGGCCCGGTTTCTTCTCTCCGGGGCGGACCGGAGCGGAGCGGTCCGCTGCACTCAGGAGGAGATCGCCGCCTCCATCTCCGCCAGCCGGGTCACCGTCAGCCGCCTGCTGAACCAACTGGCCCGGGCGGGCCTGGTGGAGCTGCAATACCGGGGGGTACAGCTGAAAAACCGCTCGGCATTGGAGAAATTGTGCCAGAACTGAACCCCGTTTTGCCAAAAAGCGGCGGCCCGCCTGGGCCGCCGCTTTGCGCTGTTTTCCATCTTTCGTGATCTGTTCCGCTCAGTTCCGCTTGGCGGCCTCAGACTGGGACCGGCTGTCCCCCGCCTCGGCCCCCTTCTCATACCAGCGGGTGGCCTCCGCCGCGTCCTGTTCCACCCCTTTGCCGTTGTCATAGCACCAGGCCAGATTGCCCATGGCCTGCCCGTTGCCCAGCTCCGCGGCCCGGCGGTACCAGTCCACAGCCAGGGCCCAGTCCTGGGAGACGCCGCTGCCCACCTCATAGCACCAGCCCAGGGTGCACATGGCGTCCGTGTCCCCCAGGTTGGCGGCCTTTCGGAACAGCTTGGCCGCCCGCTCCTTGTTGGCACTCACCCCGGTGCCGTTCTTGTAGCAGAAGCCCAGCAGGCAGATGGCCGAGGCGCAGCCCAGCTTGGCGGCCTTTCGGTACCACCGCACCGCCCGCTCCGGGTCCCGGGGCACACCGGTGCCGTTTTCATAGCACAGCCCCAGGTTTTTCATGGCGCTGGACTCCCCCAGAGCGGCGGCCTTCTGATACCGCTCCACCGCCTTGCCCCAGTCCTGGGGGAGGCCGGTGCCGGTCTCGCTGCACCAGCCCAGGGAAAATATGGCATAGGGGTACTCCTGTTCCTCCGCCCGCAGCAGCCAGCGCACCGCCTCCTCCGGGTCCCGCTGCGCGCCCAACCCG
Organism: uncultured Oscillospiraceae bacterium; assembly: GCA_944385165.1. GTDB lineage: Bacteria > Bacillota > Clostridia > Oscillospirales > Oscillospiraceae > Lawsonibacter. The sequence goes on along the minus strand of CALWWF010000158.1, from coordinate 15,233 downwards.
TGGAGCAGGTGTAGCCCGTAGTCGCACATACACCTGGGACTTCCGGCCTGCGCCCCCTGTTTGTACCAGCGGGTGGACGCCTCCAGGTCCATCTCCGTTCCCTTTCCGTGTTCATAGCACCAGGCAAGATTGCCCATGGCCTGGGCGTTGCCGGCCTCGGCCCCCTTCCGGTACCAGTAGGCCGCCTGCTCCCAGCTCTGCTCCACGCCCTCGCCCCACTCATACAGGCGGCCCAGGCTGCACATCCCATGGCTGTCCCCCCGCTCCGCCGCCTGGCGGTACCAGTAGACTGCCTGCTCCTGGTCGGCCTCCATCCCGTCGCCGTACTCGCAGCAGTAGGCGTAGCTGTACATGGAGCGGGTATCCCCCACCTCGGCCCCCTTCCGATACCAACCGGCGGCCTCCTCCGCGCTGTGCTCCACCCCTTTGCCGTTGTCATAGCACCAGGCCAGGTTGCCCATGGCCCGGCCGTTTCCATGGTCCGCCGCCTGGCGGTACCAGTGGGCGGCCTGCTCCCAGCTCTGGGGAACGCCGGTCCCCTGCTCATAGCAGAAGCCCAGACAGCACATGGCGTCGCCGTCCCCCTCTCTGGCCCCCTTTTCATAGCAGCGCACCGCCAGGGCCGGGTTGGCCGGGGTGCCGATGCCGTGGAGCAGGCAGTCCGCCAGCAGCAGCAACCCTCGGTTGGAGCCCTTCTGTGCCGCCTGCTGGTAGAGCTCCAGCGCCCCCTCCAGGTCCTTGTCCACCCACTTGCCCTGCTCCATTAGCCAGCCCAGGCAGCACATCCCCTCCGGGTCGCCCCCCTGGGCCGCTTTCCGATACCAGGCCGCCGCCAGCTTCGGGTCCGCCGGCGTCCCAACGCCAAACTCATAGTGCTTGCCTAACACGGCCTGGCTGGCCGGGTCCCCCTGGAGGGACGCCATCCGCAGCCACTGTACCCCCTGCTCCAGGCTCCGCTCCACCCCAACACCCTGCTCATAGCAGTGGGCCAGCAGGCGCTGGGCCCGGACGGAGCCGTACTCCGCCGCCCTGTGGTAGTACTCCGCCGCCTGTTTCGGGTCCGGGGCGGTCCCGATGCCGTCCTCATAGCACACCCCCAGGTTGCACAGGGCGGACAGGCTGCCCATCTCCGCCGCCTGCTGATAGAGCCAGAAGGCCTGCCGGGGGTCCGCTTCGATCCCAAGGCCCTGCTCCATGCACAGCCCGAGATTGCAGGCGCCCCAGCCGCTGCCCAGGGCGGCGGAGCGGCGGAAGCACTGCAGCGCCCGTTTCTCCCCGTCCTCCTGCTCCACCCAGAACACCCCCAGGGCGGACCAGTCGTCGCCGCTCATCCGGGACTCCTCTGCCGGGACCAGGGGGCCGCCGCACCGGGGACATCGCTCCGGGACAGCTTCCCCCTCCCCCCAGAAGCGGCACTCGTGATTGATACAGTGGAAAATCATCGGAAGGTCCTCTCTTTCTCCAGCCCCTGGTCCAAAATGCGGTAGATGGCCGGAAGATCCAAATGCGCCCGCAGAGCGGCGGCCAGCTGGTCGTACTGCCGCTGTTTATAGTGGAAAAGGTCCTCCGGCTCCGGGAGGGCCGCCCCGGACAGGCCCTTGCGCTCCAGCAGAAGGGAAATCAGCCTGGAGAGCAGCGCCCCGGAGTCAAACAGCCCATGGAGGTAGGTGCCCATCACCCGGTCCTGGAGGACGGCCAGTTCCCCGCCTCCGCCGGTCCCCATGTGGATCTCGTACCCCTCCAGGGGCGCCCCGGACAACGGTGCGAAGAAGCCTTCGCAGCTGGGGAATGTCCCCCTGGTCTGGGCGCGGGTCTTCTCCTTTTGAAAGGTGGTGTGGACGGGCAGCAGGCCCATGCCGGCCATTTGACCGCCCCCATCCACCCCCTCCGGGTCGGACAGGGTCTCCCCCAGCATCTGAAAGCCTCCGCAGATGCCGATGACCGGGGCGCCGGCGGCGGAGTGTCTCTGAATGGCCGCCTCCAGGCCATACTGGCGCAGCCAGCGCAGGTCGTGGAGGGTGCTCTTGGTGCCGGGGAGCACGATCAGGTCCGGCTCGCCCAGCTCCTCCGGCCGGTCTACATACCGCAGCCCCACCGCCGGGTGGCGCTCCAGGGGGGCAAAGTCGGTGAAGTTGGAGATGCGGGGCAGCCGGATTACTACAATGTCCAGAGGGGCCCCACTCCTCCGGGCGGAGAAGCGGGAAGATAAACTGTCCTCGTCGTCCAGGTCCAGCTCCAGCCAGGGGACCACCCCCAGCACCGGCACTCCGGTGAGCTCCTCCAGCTGGGACAGGCCCGGCTTCAGAATCTCCACGTCCCCCCGGAACTTGTTGATGACAGTCCCCTTCACCATGGCCCGCTCGTCCTCCTCCAGCAGGGCCACCGTCCCGTAGAGAGAGGCGAACACGCCCCCCCGGTCAATGTCCCCGGCCAGGAGCACCGGGGCCCCGGCCAGTTTGGCCATGCCCATATTCACGATGTCATCGGACTTCAGGTTGATCTCCGCCGGGCTGCCCGCCCCCTCCAGGACGAGGATGTCGTACTCCTGTGCCAGGGAGCGGTAGGCCTCCATGATCCGGGGGATGAGCCGCTTTTTATAGCGGAAGTAGTCCGCCGCCCTCATGTTCCCCAGCACTTCTCCGTTGACGATGACCTGGCTGCCTGTGTCGCTGTTGGGCTTTAGGAGGATGGGGTTCATGCGTACCGAGGGCTCCACCCCGGCGGCCTCCGCCTGCATCACCTGGGCCCGGCCCATCTCCAGGCCCTCCTTGGTGATGAAGCTGTTCAGGGCCATGTTCTGGCTTTTAAAGGGGGCCACGGAGTAGCCGTCCTGCCGAAAGATCCGGCACAGCCCGGCGGTGAGGACGCTCTTTCCCGCGTTGGACATGGTTCCCTGGATCATAATGGCTTTGGCCGGCATAGTGTTTCCTCCTTTTTGTCCCCGTGCAGAGGTTTCGCCGCCTGCGGTCGGCGACCTACTTTTCTTGAAAGAAAAGTAGGCAAAAGAACTTTGTGCGAAACTTCGTTTCGCCTCTTTCTGGATGGACGCTTCGTATGCATATTCGTCGTCCCCCTAGGCGGCTTTCCCCGGGCTACCGCTCAGGTAGCTGCCGCTCCAGCGCCTGGAGCAGGCGGGTATTTTCTTCCCCAGTTTTCAGCCCGATCCGGTACCAGCCCGGCCCAAGGCCGGAGTAGTTGGCGCAGTCCCGGACGAGGATGCCCTCCTCCCGGAGCAGCCGCTCCCCCAGATCCGGAGGGCCCTGGAAAAGCAGATAGTTGGCCTGGCTGGGGCACACCCACAGGCCCAGAGCCTCCATTTCCCGGGTCATACGTTCACGCTCCCCCGCGATCACGGGGAGGCACTGGGACGGCCAGTCTGGAAAATTTCTTAGGGCCGTCTCCCCCGCCGCCTGGGCCGGGGCGGACACCGGCCAGGGCGGGCCCAGCCGCTCCATGGACTCCAGAAGGTCCCGGTCCCCGCACAGGCAGTACCCCAGCCGCAGCCCCGCCAGGGCGTAGCTCTTGGTGAGGGCCCGGAGCAGGAGCAGCCCGCCCCCCGCCAGCTCCGGGGCCAGGGCGTCAGGGTCCCCCTCCGTCAGCTCCAGGAAGCACTGGTCCACCGCCAGGAAAGCGCCGGTCCCCCGGCATCGCTCCAGCAGGGCCCGGAGCAGCCCCGGCTCTATCCGCCGCCCGGTGGGGTTGTTGGGGTCGCAGAGGAACACCAGGTCCACGCCGGGACGGACGGCCTCCAAAATCGTCTCCGGGACGGCGAAGCCATCCGCTTTGCACAGGGGGACTTCCATAATCCCACAGCCCAGGGCCTCCAGCCCCCGGCGGTACTCGGAGAAGGTAGGGGCAAGTAAAAGTGCTTGACGTGGCCGGAGCGCCCGCAAAAAGCGGTGGATCAGGTCGGAGGCCCCGTTGCCAAAGAGGACAAACTCTTCCGGCACGCCCGCCCGGCGGGCGGCGGCCCGTCTCAGCCCCCGGCACCGGGGGTCCGGGTAGCGGTTCCAGTCCAGCACCGCCCGCCGGGCCGCCTCCAGCACTTCCGGGGGCGGCCCCAGGGGGTTGAGACTGATGGAGAAGTCCAGCACCGGGCGCGCGTCCCCATACACGTCGCCCCCGTGGTCGTATCGGTGCATAGCTTTCCTCCTTTACAGCGCTTTCAGGCCAATAGATACCGCCGCCATCAGCAGCAGGATAAGCATTGCTGACCCATACATCAGGCGGCAGGCGCGGGGAATGTCCTCCGGCTCCACCGGCCGGACCGGGTCGCCCAGAGTGGGCTTGCGCACCAGCTTGCCAAAGTACCGGGCGTCCCCCGCCAGCTGCACCCCCAGGGCCCCGGCACAGGCGGCCTCGCTGTGGGCGGAGTTGGGGGAGGCGTGTTTCCTTCGGTCCCGCCAGAAGATACGCCAGGCCCGCCGCCCGGAGCATCCGGGCAGCAGGGCCGCCCCCAGGCACAGGAGCAGTCCGGACAGCCGGGCCGGGATGAAGTTGAGCACATCGTCCAATTTGGCGGCGGCTGTGCCAAAATATTGGTATTTTGGGGCACGGTAGCCCACCATGGAGTCCAGGGTGCTCACCGCCTTAAAGGCCATCCCCAGGGGGAGCCCCCCCAGATAGAGGAAGAGCAGGGGGGCGATCACCCCGTCGCAGGTGTTCTCCGCCACCGTCTCCACCGCCGCCTTGGCCACTCCGGTTTCATCCAGAACCGAGGTATCCCGGCCCACGATGCGGGAGACCGCCGCCCGGGCTCCGGGCAGGTCCCCCTTTTTAAGAAATGGGTACACTGCCATGCTCTCCACCTGGAGGTCCCGGGCGGACAGGAGCTGATAGGTAAACCACACCTCCACCCCCCAGGCCAGCCAGGGGGAAGTGAGGCGGCAGCCCAGGAGCAGCAGCCCGCTCCCGCCGCCGAAGGCCAGCACCATCAGGAGCACCAGCGCTCCCCCGGCAAGGCGCTCCCCCGCCGGGGACTTGGGAAAGGCCCTGCGCAGGACGCCCTCCAGGGCGGCGATGGCCCGGCCCATCCAGCGCACCGGGTGGGGCAGCCAGGTAGGGTCCCCCAGCAGCAGGTCCAGCGCCACCGCCGGGAGCAGCACTGTGAAAAAATGCAGGGACAGCAGGGTCATAGCTCCTCCAGCACCCGCAGCTCCAGGGGGTCCCGCCGGACCTCCATTCGGAAGCCGCAGCAGTTTTTGGGCTGCCACTGGTAGAAAAACTCCCGCCTGGGGCAGCCGTAGGCCTCCAGGATTCCCATCCAGGTGCCCCCGTGGGCCACCACCGCCCCCCGCCGGATGCCAAGCTGGAACGCCTGGTCCACCACCTGGCGCATCCCCCGCTGGCAGCGGGCAAAGAAGGAGTCGGTGTCCTCCCCCCCGGGGAGGGTCACGGCCCGGTCCCCGTTCACCCAGGCCTGAAAGGCCGGGTGGTCCTGGATCTCCGCCCAGGTCTTCTCCTCAAATTCCCCGAAGTTGCACTCCCGCAGGTCGGGGACCTCCACGAGGGGCAGCCCCGGGAACAGCAGCTGGGCGGTCTGCCGGCAGCGGAGCAGCGGGGACACCCAGACGGCCTCCACCGGGGGCATGTTCTCCCGCTTGGACCGGGCCAGCGCCTCCCCCTCCGGGGTCAGGGGCTGGTCGGTAAATCCCACGAATTGTTTCTTTAAATTGCCCGGCGTGATGCTGTGCCGGAGTAAGAGCAGTTCCATAACAAATTCCTTTGCTTTCCTTTTTATCTCGCGTTTGCGTGTGGTTCAGCTTTCTCTCCTGGGGCGGAGTATCCCTCACTTCAGCCGCATAGGGATGCCGCATACCAGGCGGTACACCGCCTGCGCCCGCTGGGCCAGATCGCAGCACAGCCGGCCCACGTCCTCCCGCCGGTCCCGGTCCCGCTCCTCCAGGGGGATCACCCCGCAGCCCACCTCCCGGCAGACCACCACTTCCCGCTCCAGCAGGGCCTCCAGGGAGGGCAGAGGGTCCAGCTCCTCCAGGGCGTACAGCACCGGCGTCCCCTCCTCCCAGCGGGAGGAGATCTCCTCCGGGCGGTACCCCAGTTCCCGCTCCACAAAGCTCCGCTTTCCGGCCCCCCGGCCGCCTACCACTAAGATCATAGTACCTCCAGCCTCTGGGCCAGGACCAGCCCGGCCAGAGAGAACACTTCACACAGCTGTAAAAACCACCCGGACAGATCCCCGGTGGTGCCGCCAAACTCCCGCCCGGCGGTCCAGACGTAGTAGGCGAAGGTCAGATACCCCGCCCCCGCCGCCAACAGGAAGGGCCCATGCAGCCAAGCCAGCCCGGCGGCGCACAGTAGGCTGCCCAGGAGCAGCAGCCACCGCCCCGGGCTCCGGCTCTCCCCCTTCCCCGCCACTGAGGCCAGCATCCCCTGCCCGCCCCGGGCGTTGGGCAGCGTGAGGGCCCCAAAGGCGGACAGGCACCGGCTGAATACCGGCAGCAGGACCAGGGCGGCCCAGACCTTCCAGGTCCCCGCATCCAGCTGGCTCCACAGCCCGAAGGTGAACAGCAGCAGGAGGGTGCAGTCCATCACCCCAAAGGCCCCCACGCGGGAGTCCTTCAAAATCTCCAGCTTGCGCTCCCGGCTCTGGTGGGAGGCCCGGGCGTCGCACACGTCGCAGAACCCGTCCAGGTGGATGCCCCCGGTGACCAGCAGCGGCGCCGCCGTCAGCACCGCCGCCGTCAGGACAGGGCCCAGCCCCAGTCTCTGGGCCAGCAGCAGCCAGAGCCCCTCCGCCAGCCCCACCGCCGCCCCCACCAGGGGGAAGGCGTAGAGGGTGAAGGCGCGGCTGCGGCTCTCCCAGTCCAGGCTGGGCATGGGGATGCGGGAGTACAGGGCAAAGGCCATCCCGATGGCCCGGAGGGCCGTCATACGTTCGCCCCTTTCCAGAAAACCGGCAGGGAGCACACCACTTCCACCACCTGGTCCGCCCGGGCGGCCAGGTCCCGCTGGAGCCGGGAGAGCAGGTCCAAATACAGCTGCGTCTCCCGGGGGTAGGCCGCCCCGTCCCGGAACAGGTCGCCGCTGACCACCACCAGGTGCTCCGCGGTCCGGTCTACCGCCTCCAGGCCCGCTTGGATGCGGCAAAAGGCCCCTTCTACGTTCAACTCTTCCGAGGAAAACAGCTCGTTGGCCGCCAGGTTGTCCAGGTCCTCCAGAAGCACCGCCGCCCCCTCCGGGATGAGGGCGCCCTCCAGGTCCCGGCTGCGCTCCAGGGTGGAAAACCCCTTCCCTTCCCGCAGGGCCTGGTGGCGGCGGATGCGCCCCTGGGCCGCCGGCCCAAAGGGCTCCATGGTGGCCAGATAGAGCAGCTCCCCCCGCCGGGGCAGGGCGCACAGAAGGTCCTCCCCGTACCCGCTCTTCCCGCTGGCCGAAGCGCCGAACACCAGGGCGGTCATGGGGCCGCCCCCTCTCCCAGCGCGGCGGGGACCTGCTCCCCGTCCGGCCGGTAGGCCCCGATGCCCATCCCGCCGAAGGTGGTCATGTCCCGGTAGACCGCCAGGGCCATATCCAGCAGGGGCATCACCGCCACCGCCCCGGTGCCCTCCCCCAGGTGGAGTCCCCCGTCCAGGACGGGCTCCAGGCCCAGGACCCCCAGCAGGGTCTGGCCGCAGGGCTCCGAAGGCCGGTGGCTGGGCAGCAGGGCTTTCTTTGCGTTGGGGCACAGCCGCACCGCCGCCAGGGCGGCCGCGGCGGAGATGGCCCCGTCCAGCACCACCGGAAGACCGTGGGCGGCGCACCCCAGGTAAAATCCGGCCATGGCCGCAATGTCAAGCCCCCCAACTTTACAGAGAACGTCCACCGGGTCGTTTGGGTCAGGCCGGTTCACAGCCAAGGCCCGCGCCACCGCCTGGCGCTTGCGGGCCAGGCCCGCGTCGGACAGCCCGGCGCCCCGGCCCACCGCCTCCTCCGGCGGCAGCCCCAGAAAGGCGCAGGCCACCGCCGCGGTGGTGGTGGTGTTGCCGATGCCCATCTCTCCGGCGGCCAGCAGGCGGAACCCCCGCCCTCCCAGCTCCTGGGCCAGGGAGAAGCCCAGGGCCAGGGCCGCCTTTGCCGTCTCCCGGGGCATGGCGGGGCCCCGGGTCATATTCCCAGTCCCCCCCTCCAGCAGGACGCAGGGGCGCACCCCGGGGGGCGTGTCCTTGACCATTCCCAGATCCACGGGGAACACCTCCGCCCCGGCCACCCGGGCCATGCGGCACACGGAGGAGTTCCCCTCCCCCATGGTCTTGGCCACCGTCCAGGTGACCTCCTGCCCGGTCTGGGTGACCCCCTCGGCCACCACTCCGTTGTCGGCGCAGAACACCGCCACTCCCTTCCGCCCCAGATCCAGCTCCGGACTGCCCGTAGCTCCGGCAACCTGGACCAGCAGGTCCTCCAGCCGGCCCAGCCCGTGGAGGGGCTTGGCGATGGAGTCCCACCGCCGCCGGGCCTGCTCCATGGCCCCCCGGTTTTCCGGGGGAATGGCCCCTAAAATCTCTTGTACCTGGTTCCAGTTCATGGCGTTCCTCTCTGCCCGTACCGGGCGCAGGCGGCCGTGAACCGGGCCGCGAAGTTTGGATGGGAGGGGAGGTACAGGTGGGGGAAGCCCGCAAGGAGATTCCCTTGCTCCACCACGCAGTCCCAGCTCTCTCCCCCGGCGGGCCGCTGTGCCCGGCAGGCGGCCCCGTTGTGTGTGCAGTCCCACCGGTGGAACTCATGGGCGGCGATGGTCTCCCCCTGAAGGAGATAGGGCCCGTCCCCCTGGGCGGTGAGGGTCACATAGCCAAACCGCTGTAGGCGTTCGGTCCGATACCCCCGCCCGGGCAGCACCCCGGCCATGGGCCAAGGGGTCCCCTCCTGGTCCTCCAAAGTCTGCTGTAAATAGAGAAATCCGCCGCACTCCGCCAGGGCGGGCATCCCATCCAGCAGGGCGGCGCGGATCTCCTCCCGCAGGGACTTATTCTCACTCAGGGCCTGGGCGCAGAGCTCCGGGTAGCCGCCCCCCAGATACAGCCCGCAGGTGCCTTGGGGCAGATGGGGGTCCTGGGTGGGCTGGAAAAATACCAGCCGGGCCCCGGCCCGGCGCAGCGCGTCCCAATTGTCCTCATAGTAAAAACAGAAGGCCCGGTCCCGGGCCACGGCGATCACCGGGCCGCCCTCCCCCTCCGTCAGGGGTTCCGGCTGCCCGGCCTCCAGGGCGGGGGCGGAGCGGGCCAGGGCGAACACCCGGTCCAGGTCCACCGTCTCCTCCATCTGCACCGCCACCCGGTCCAGCTTGTCCCGCAGATTCTCCACTTCCTCCGGGGTGAACAGTCCCAAGTGCCGGCTGGGGATGGCGCACTCCGGCAGGGTGGGCAGATAGCCCACCACAGGCAGCCCGGTCTCCCCCTCGATAACCGGGGCCAGCAGCCGCCACAGGCGCTGGGTGCAGCCGTTGAGCAGGACGCCTCCGATCTGACTGGGCGTACGGAAGCTTTGGAGTCCCTTCACCAGGGCGGCCAAGGTCAGGGCCGCCCCCTGGGGGCGCACCACCAGCAGGACAGGGGTCTGGGCCATTTGGGCCAGATGCCAGCTGCTGCCCCGGTCGGTGGAGCCAGAGCCGTCATAAAAGCCCATGACCCCCTCCAGCACCGCCAGCCCATGCCCCTGGGCGGCGGAGGCCAGTCCCCGGCGGACCCCCGCCTCCCCCTGGAAGAACCAGTCCAGGTTCCGGCTGGGGAGGCCCAGCACACAGCTGTGGAACATGGGGTCGATGTAGTCCGGGCCGCACTTGAAGGCGCAGGGCTCCAACCCCCGCCGCTGCGCCGCCCGCAGCAGGCCGCAGGTGACGGTGGTCTTCCCGCTTCCGCTGGCAGGGGCGGCCACCAGCAGCCGCGGGGTCTGATTTTCCACTGTCATAGGCCGTCTCCCCTTTCGGGCATAATAATACATATTTTATTATATCGGAAACCACCTCAAAAAGCAACTTCTTTCGCAGGCGCACAGACCAATCAGAAATCTTCCCCTCCCCCCTTTTCAATCCGCCGTTTTTCCGGTATAATAATTATCCCTCGATTGGTTTACTTTACGGCGTTACAGCGTTAAATTTAAGGCGTGAGAAGGAAGGAATTGCATCCTATGGAAGAACAGCTGACAAAAAAATACGGCCTGCCCACGGCCATCGCCATGGTCATCGGCATCGTCATCGGAAGCGGCATCTTTTTCAAAGCGGAAAAGATCCTCACCGCCACCGGCGGCGATCTGAAGACCGGCATCCTGGCCTGGCTGCTGGGGGGATGCATCGCCATCGCCAGTGCCTGCGCCTTTGCGGTGATGGCCACCCGGTATGAAAAGGTGGGCGGCGTGGTGGACTACGCCGAGGCCACCGTGGGCAGCGGCTACGCCTACTACCTGGGCTGGTTCATGGCGGCGGTGTACTTCCCCTGCCTCACCAGCACCCTGTGCTGGGTGTCCGCCCGGTACACCTGCGTGCTGCTGGGTTATGACATTTTAAGCGGCCCCTGTCTGGCCATCACCATGCTGTACATGGTCCTGGTCTACTTTATGAACGCCACCGCCCCCAGGCTGGCGGGGAAATTTCAGGTCTCCCTGACCATCATCAAGCTGGTGCCCATTCTCCTGATGGCCATCATCGGCACCGCGGCCGGCCTGCGCTCCGGATTGATCGTGGAAAACTTCACCGCCGTGGCCTCGGCGGACGCGGCGGAGAACCCCCTCTTCGCCGCCCTGGCGGCCACCTCCTTCGCCTATGAGGGCTGGGTCATCGCCACCACCATCAATGCGGAGATCAAAAATGCCAAGCGGAACCTGCCTCTTGCCCTGGTGTTCGGGGTGGGCGCGATCATGCTCATCTATCTGTTTTACTATGTGGGCATCGCCGGGGCGGTCCCCAACGCGGTGATGATGGAAAACGGGGAGCAGGGGGCCCGCATCGCCTTCTCCACCATCTTCGGCCCGGTGGCGGGGACGGGGCTGTTCGTGTTCGTGGTCCTCTCCTGCCTGGGCACCTGCAACGGCCTGATGATGGCCTGTACCCGGGGCTTCTACTCCATCGCCGCCCGGGGCCGGGGTCCCAAGGCGGAGCTGCTCGCCCAGGTGGACCGGAATACCAATATGCCCAACAACGCCGCCTCGGCGGGACTGCTCATGTGCGCCTTCTGGTGCTGCTACTTCTACTTCGGCGCGCTCCTCAATGAGCTGGGCCCCTTCCGCTTCGACTCCTCGGAACTGCCGGTCATCACCCTGTACGCCATGTATATCCCCATCTACCTGCTCTTTATGAAAAAGGCCAAGGATGAGCGGCCCTTCCGCCGCTTCCTCCTCCCCGCCCTGGCCCTGATTGGGGCGGTGTTCATGATCCTGGCCGCCCTCTTCTCCTACCGGACGGACTGCTTCTACTACCTGCTGGTATACGCGGCGGCCATGGCCCTGGGCTGGTTGCTGGACCGGGGGAACGCCAGGCGGCAGAGCGAGGACGGCACAGGACATTCCCAGAGAGGTTAAGAAGGGCACGGCCAATATTTTTTGTGGTTTTTGTTTAAAAATTCTTTTGAAATTTCCGGAAAACACCGATATAATAGAACCAGAACGTGCAGCACAAGGCGTAAGTCCAGTTACTCTTGTGCTGCACGTTTATTTTTAGAAAGCGAGGCAGAAACGATGAAACGCATCAAGGCAGCATGCATTTGCCAGACCCTTCATTTTATGCTCAAGGAGGACGTGGGACACGACTACGCTGTCAATCTGGTCAAGCAGGAGGTGGCCCACTACAAAGAGGGGTTGGACCGCAACCACACCCAGTATAAGATCGTGGAGGAGACCGCTCAGCCGGACGGCTCCATTCTGCTGAAAGTCATCAAGCAGTACAACTCCAGCCCGGTGGGAGATTACCTGGACTGACCGCCCGGCCCCTTCCCCGCTCCACTGCCGGCCTAATCCCGCACCATTGTATATCAGAGATCCTGCGCAAAGCGCAAAAGCTCCCGTGGACGTGGTGTCCACGGGAGCTTTTTGTGTTATAGGGTGTCCTCCTCGGAGCGGTCCAGAGGCTCGTCCACATCGAAGGGCGGGGGGCTGTCCACTGCGGGAGTCTCCAGTACAAGGGGTTCCTCCTGCTGGATGGGCTGGGAGACGATGCCCTGGCGGTACTGCATCTCCTGCCACTGCTCCTTGGTAATGAGCAGCTGCCGGGCCTTGGAGCCCTCGAAGGGGCCCACGATGCCCTTCTCCTCCATCTGGTCCACCAGGCGGGCCGCCCGGGCATAGCCCAGCTTCAGCCGCCGCTGGAGCATGGACACAGAGGCCTGCCCGGTGTCCAGCACCACCTCGATGGCAGCATTGATGAGCTCGTCGTACTCCTCCTCCCCGTCCACGGGGCTGGAGCCGCCCACCCCCTTGGAGGCCTTGTCCTTTTCGGCGGCGTGCTGCTCGATCTCCTGCATGACCTGGTCGTCGTACTGGGCCGCGCCGCTGTTCTGCTTCACATAGTCCACCACGGCGGCCACCTCCTGATCGGTGATGAGGCAGCCCTGCACCCGGGTGGGCTTGCCGGAACCCAGGGGGAAGTAGAGCATATCTCCCCGGCCCACCAGCTTCTCCGCCCCCTGGGTGTCCAGGATGATGCGGGACTCCATGGCGGAGGCCACGGCGAAGGCGATGCGGCTGGGGATGTTGGCCTTCATCAGGCCGGTGATCACGTCGGCGGAGGGCCGCTGGGTGGCGATGATCAGGTGCATCCCGCTGGCGCGGCCCATCTGGGCCACCCGGCAGATGGATTCCTCCACCTCCTTGGCGGCCACCAGCATCAAATCGGCCAGCTCGTCAATGACCACCACCACCTGGGGCATCTTCTCCATCCCCTCGGTCTTGGCGGCCTTGGCATTGTAGGAGGCCAGGTCCCGGACCCCCACCTCTGCAAACATCCGGTAGCGCTTCATCATCTCGGTCACCGCCCACTGGAGGGCCCCGGCGGCCTTCTTGGGGTCGGTGACCACGGGGATGAGCAGATGGGGGATGCCGTTATAAATGCCCAGCTCCACCATCTTGGGGTCCACCATGATGAGGCGGACCTCCTCGGGGCTGGCCTTGTACAGCAGGGAGATGATCAGAGAGTTGGTGCACACCGACTTACCGGAGCCGGTGGTACCGGCGATGAGCAGGTGGGGCAGCTTGGCGATGTTGCCCACGATGCACTTGCCCGCGATGTCCTTGCCCACGGCGAAGGACACCTTGCTGGGGCTGTCCTGGAACTCCTTGGAGGATAGCACCGTGCGGATGTTCACCGGGGTGACCAGCTTATTGGGCACCTCGATGCCCACCATGGAGATCTGGTTGGGGATGGGGGCGATGCGCACCCCGGAAGCCCCCAGGGCCAGGGCGATGTCGTCGGACAGGTTGGTCAGCTTGTTCAGCCGCACCCCCTGGTCCAGCTCCAGGCCGTACCGGGTGACCGACGGCCCCCGGGTGACGTTGACGATGTTGGCCTCGATGCCGAAGGAGTGGATGGTGTCGGAGAGGCGCTGTTTGTTGGCGTTGAGCTCCACCAAGGCCTCTCCCCCCAAGTCGCCGCTCCCCTCCTGGAGCAGCTCCAGGGGCGGATAGCGGTAAGGGGGCGTCTCCTGCTCCATCCCCGCCTGGATGTGCTCCGCCATCTCCTGGGCGGTCTGGCGGCTGTCCGCCTCCCCGCCCTTGGGCACGGCGGGCTCCCGCACGATCTCAGGCATGGGCGGCGCAGGGGGCGTCTGGACCGGCGGGGCGGGCTGGGGCGCTGGGGCGGGGGCCTCCCAGTAGGCGGCTGCCTCCGTCTCCCGGCGGGCCGCCGCGGGAGATGCAGACGGCTCCGGCTCGCTGAGGAAAGCGGGAACGGGATTCTCCTCCTCCCGCTCCGGCTCCGGCTGAGCGGCCTGGACCGGTTCCGGCTCCAGTTTTGCCTCCGAAGCGGGGGCCGCCGCTGCGCCGGTGAGCACCTGGTCGGGGGTGGGGACCCGGGGCTTGCGGTCGAAGAAGTGCTTCTTCTTCTCCGGGGGCGCAGGCGGTTCCTTGCCCACCAGGGGACCGTCCTCCACGGGGATGTCGATGTCCGCCGCCGTGACCCGGCGGGCAGAAGAAGCCGTCCGGGGCTCCGGCCGGGGGACATGCACCACCGGGCGCTCCGGGATCTCCTCCGGCTCGTACTCATACCTGGGACGGCTGAAGATCCAGTCCGCCACATCCACGATGGAGCGGTTGAAGGCCCCCAGGCCCATGAGCAGCAGGGCCAGTACAAAGATGACCGCCGCCCCCACCACGCTGAACACCTGGGAGAAGGCCTGGGCCAGGATCCCCGCCACCACGCCGCCACTGGACATGGCCTCCCCGCTGTCCCAGAGGGTGCGGAAAATCCCCATGTCCCAGGGCAGGGCTTCCTCCGCGATGCTGTGGATGATGCAGGCGAGCATCACCGGCAGCAGCAGAGCGCAGGTCACCCGCAGCCGCACCGGCCTGCCCCGGTGAAAGGCCAGGATAAAGCTGGAGAGCAGCAGGGCCAGGGGCATCAGCCAAAAGCCATAGCCGATCAGCCCCTTCACCAGCCCGCAGAAGAAGTCCACAAACAGCGCCTTCACATGGAAGCAGCCAAACAGGGTGAAGATGGCCAGCAGCAGGCACACGCCCGCCCCCACCTCCCGGCGAAAGGGCCGGCGGGCGGGCGCGGGGGGCTGTTTCCGGCTACGGGAGGAACCGCTTTTCGATTTACTGGAAGAAGCCGTCCGGCGCCCTCCTGACGAGGCCGAGCGGCTCCTCCCTGTCTTCTTTTGTGACGTTGCCATAGTGTATGCGATCCTTTCCCGGGATTTTACGTTACGCCGCGGGGACCAGGGTAAAGCCCGTCAGGCTCATCACCAGGAACACCCCACCGGCAATCCAGCAGTAGTAGGCGAAGGCGCCAAATTTCCCCTTGGAGGCCAGCAGGTTCACAAGGCCGATGGAGAAATAGCCCACCACGCCTGCGATGACCATGCCCAGCAGGTACTTGGGCAGAAGAGTGGTGTCGATGCTCCCCGCCTGGACCACGTCCACCACCTCCAGGATGGTGGCCCCCAGCACGGCGGGCAGGGACATGAGGAAGGAGAAGCGCACCGCAAACTTCCGGTCCAGCCCCAGGGCCATGCCGGCGGCGATGGTGCTGCCGGACCGGGACAGGCCGGGCAGGGTGGCAAAGCCCTGGGCCACGCCGATGAGCAGGGCGTCCTTCA
>CALWWF010000157.1 GCA_944385165.1 uncultured Oscillospiraceae bacterium | reverse complement strand
TAACAGGGATGCTGTACAAGGCGGCAATCTTCTCCATGATCTCCAAGGGGAAATACTCTGTCTCGCCGCTTTCATAGTGGATATAAGTGCTTCTATCAATCCCCACAAGAGCCGCTACCTCTTTTTGCAAAAGAGCCTCCCGGTAGCGATACCACCGCAGCTTGTCCGCTGTCTCTGTAATCTGCACTGGGTCGGCAAATCGAATATTGAACTTCTCTGCCTCCAGTAAATGGTGTGGAGCAAGTAGCGGAAAGCTGAGTATGACCAGAGGAGCGAATCTGATTGCCTGCGACTCATGGCGCACCATAATATATATTGTGGTATGTATCGTCCCATCGGCGCGGCACAGAGGGCGCCACACTTCATCAGAAAAGGCATAACCTTCTACCTCTGTGCTCCAAAGAGCCGCTATGATAGGATAGCATTTTCAATGCACCGGCTGGCGTAGGTGGCCAGCCGGACGTTTTTGTCCGCCTTGAAGGTGGAGATCCCCTTGATGAGACCGATGGTGCCGATGGAGATCAGGTCCTCCTGGTCGCCGGTCTGGGCGTAGTACTTTTTCACGATGTGGGCCACCAGGCGCAGGTTATGCTCCACCAATTTGTTGCGGGCCTCCAGATCCCCCTGGGCGCACCGCTCCAGATAGCGCTTTTCCTCCTCCGCCTTCAGGGGGCGGGGGAAGGAGCCGCCGCCCCCGGACAGGCGAAGGGTAAAAAACAGGCTGTGCAGCAGCAGATAGATGACCGGTGAAACCATGGGCAGACACCTCCTGCCCAACGGTATGCGCCCGGAGGATGTCCCTATGTCCAGGGAGAAATGGAAAAGCCGGACGGCGCACAGCGCCGTCCGGCTAATAAAAAGGATTGTATCTTCCCCGACAGGCTCTGATGCTGGGGTGATGTCTGCCGGTGCGGGACATTGACACAGAAAAGAAGCTGCTGGGAGCCGCCGCTTCAGCGGTCCTCAGCAACTTTTTCTTTGTTCTATCTTTCGGAAGTTTTCCCTTTCCGCAGGCGCTTTCCGGCGCAGCGCGATTTTGGGAAGTGGTGAGAGGGCGTCAATTGGGATAGTCCGGGCTCTCTCCGCCTACGGACAGCTTCAGCAGGCTGCCGGAGCGGGGGGGCAGGGTGAGCACATGGCCCTGAGAGGAGATCTGGAAGCGGGCCGCCCCCAGGAGGAGCTCGATGCGCTCCTCGTCCTCCAGCCGCAGCTCCGCCGGGCTGTCCCCGGTGTTGAAGGCGGCCAGCAGCGTCTCCCCCTCTGCGGAACGGGTAAAGGCCAGCAGGGGACCCTGAGCCGCCCGGTAGCGGATGTCACCATGGCGCAGGGCGGGGGACTCCTGGCGGAGATGGCCCAGGCGGGTGAACCAGCCCAGCAGCTCCAGGTCCTCGCGGCCCCAGGGGAAGGTGCGGCGGTTGAAGGGGTCCTCAAAGCCCTCCATCCCTGCCTCGTCCCCGTAGTAAATGGTGGGGGAGCCGGGGAAGGCGAAGAGCAGGGCCGCTCCCAGCTTCAGCAGCTCCTTGCCCCGGCGGCGCTGGTCCGCCTCCATGCGAAAGGTGGAGCGCCACTCCCGGGAGCGCTCCCGGCACTCGCTGCCCACCCCCAGCAGGGTGAGGATGCGGGGGGTGTCGTGGGTGCCCAGGGAGTTCATGGCGGAGTAGAAGGCGAAGGGGGGATAGTTTTCCCGGATGGTCTCCATAGCCTGCTGAAAATCCTCCGCAGGCCCGCCCCGCAGATAGTCCAGGGCGGCCCCCCGGAAGGGGTAGTTCATCAGACCGTCGCAGTGCTTGCCCAAAATGTGCTTGCGGCGCACGCCGTAGGCCACCTTGGTGGAGCCGTCCTCCCACACCTCGCCAATGACCACCGCGTCCGGTTTCTCTGCCCGGGCGGCGGTGTGGATGCCCTCCACAAAGTCGTCGGGGAGCTCGTCGGCCACGTCCAGCCGCCAGCCGTCCGCCCCCGCCCGCAGCCAGCGGCGGACCACCGAGTCCTTCCCGCCGAAAATGAACTCCCGGTAGGAGGGGGAATGCTCGTTTACCGAGGGGAGGGAGTAGATGCCCCACCAGCTCTCATACTGGTCGGGCCACTTGATGAAGTTGTACCAGGAGTAGTAGGGGGAGTCCTGGCTCTGGTGGGCCCCCAGCTGGGGGTAGAAGCCGTCCCCGTTGAAGTAGCGGCTGACATAGCCCGTGTGGTTGAACACCCCATCCAGCATCACCCGCATCCCCCGGCGGTGGGCCTCCCGGCACAGCTGGGTGAACTCCTCCTCCGTGCCCAGCATAGGGTCCACCCGGCGGTAGTCGGCGGTGCCGTAGCGGTGGTTCTCCGCCGCCTCGAAAATGGGACAGAAATACAGGGTATTCACCCCCAGGTTCTGGAGGTAGTCCAGCTTCTCCATCACCCCCGCCAGGCTGCCCCCGAAGAAGTCCCGGTTGCGGATCTCCCCGTTGCGGTCGGGGCGGTACTCCGGCTCGTCCTGCCAGGCGGTGTGGACCCAGCGCCCCCCCACCATGCCGCTGGGGTCGGGGATGCGGGTGCGGCGGAAGCGGTCGGGGAAGATCTGATAGGTGGTCCCCTCCCCAAACCAGGCGGGGATCTGTTCGCTGCCGTCGTATACCGTCAGCTGAAAGGGCCCCAGCTGCTCCCCCTTTTTCCCGTCCAGACGCTCCAGAGTGAAGGTGTACCACACCAGGCCCACATAGTCCCCCGTGTCCAACTGGCAGGAGAACAGGTCCAAAGCCCCGTCCAGGCCGCACCAGGGCATAGGGAGCTCCACCGTCTCGTCCGCCCGGAATTCAAACCGGGCGGACAGCTTGGCCCAGGAGTAGCCCTCGCACCGGGGGGGACGGAGGGTGAAGGTCACCTTCGTTCCGGAGGCCACCGCCCCGTAGGGGTCCTTATAGCGAAGGTCCCGGGAATCATAGATTGTTGGCACTGTCATGGAATCACCTTCATTTCAAGTGAAGCGTGGAGAGTGAAGAGCAGAGCGTGGGCAGGAGACGAAGCGGATTCGTGACCTCCACTCTCTCCTCAAGTGTACTGGTAGCTGCCGCCCCCGATAAACTCCCGGAGGAGGGAGTCTTTGTCCACCAGGGCGGGGTCAATGGGCTCGAAGTACTGGAAGGCGTCGATGAGCTCCAGCAGTTCCGAGCGGCGCACGTTCTCCTCCGGCACCGCCCGGAGCAGGGGGAGGGCATAGTTTTTCATCACCGACACCTCGTAGGGCAGGGAGGAGTCGAAGATGATGTCCGCCCGGTTTTTATAGGGAGAGATATACAGCTTTTCCCCCCGGCGCACGTTGGCCCACATCTCCAGGGTGTCCTCCACGTCGGTGCCCCGGAAGTTGTAGTCCCGTACCGCCCGGCGGGTCAGGCGCATCCAGGTACCCTTGAAGCGCAGGACGGACCCCTCGTTTACGTTGGAGCGGGCGGAGATGTAGAGCTTGGCGGCCTCGGGGTGGCGGCCGGCGATCTGGTCGTTGAGGGCGTGGATGCCCTCGAACACCGCGATCTCGTTCTTCCCCAGCTTCAAAGACCGGCCACGGCTGTCGTTGCGCATCTGCCGGACGAACTCGTACTTGGGGATCCAGATCTCCTCCCCCCGGCTCAGGGCGGTGAAGTGCCGGTCCAGCAGATCCATGTCCAGGCACTGGGGGGACTCATAGTCGATCTCCCCCTCGGGGGTGCGGGGGGCGGTGCGGGGGTTGATGGTTTTGAAGTAGTTGTCCATGGCAACCGCGTGGGTGTTGACCCCCCGCCGCTGAAGCTCCTCGGCGATCTTCATGGCGGTGGTGGTCTTTCCGGAGCCGGAGGGGCCGGAGAGCAGCACGATGGGGCTGTGCTCCAGATTGGCCAGGATCTTATCTGCGGCCAGGGAGACCCGCTGGGTGTAGTTGTCGTCGCACTCGGCTAAAAATTCCTGCACATCCGTCTGGATGCGGCGGTTGATCTCCTGAAGTTGGTAAGCCATGGGGAAACTCCTTTCCGTTCTTGCATCAAAGAATAGGGGCCGTCTCGTAAAAGGCGGCGATCTCCTGCTTCTGAGACAGGATTTTGTCCCGGGAGGACAGGTAGTCATGGGGGTATTTGGGGTTGGGCAGGCGGACGATCCGGCCGTTTTTCCGGTCCACCAGCTTGGTGACCCCTCCGCCGCCGATGGAGACCACCGTCTGCAATTCCTCCATCATGATGATATTATAGACGCTCTCCTTCCCAGGGAGACACCAGCCCACGTTTTCCAGCGAGCCGGACATATACTTCTGCCGGTACAGGTAGTAGGGGGCGTAGCCCGCGCCCCGCAGGGCCTCCCGGGAGAAGTCCAGCATCCGGGCGGTCTCCTCTCCGCTGGGGAGGGCCCCGCCCTCCTCCATGAGCTTGGAGCCCTTCTTCAGGGCCAGGGTGTGGACGGTGATGTTCTCCGGCTCCAGAGCCAGCACCCCCTCCAGGGAGCGGCAAAAGCCCTGGAAGCTGTCCCGGGGCAGCCCGGCGATCAGGTCCATGTTGATGGAATCAAAACCCACCTGCCGGGCCAGGGCGTAGGCGTTCAGGATGTCCTGGGCGGAGTGCTTCCGCCCGATGGCCTCCAGCACCCCGTCCTCCAGAGTCTGGGGGTTGATGGAGATGCGCTCCACTCCCTGATTGCGTAACACCTCCAGCTTCTCCCGGGTGATGGTGTCGGGCCGGCCCGCCTCCACCGTATATTCTACGCACCCGTCCAGGGGGAGATGTGCCCGGGCGGCGGCAAACAGCCGCTCCAGCTGTCCGGCGGACAGGGTGGTGGGGGTGCCGCCCCCCACATACAGGGAGTGGATGGACAGCCCGCGCTCCTTCAGAACCCGGCCGGTGCACTGGATCTCCTCCAGCACCGCCTCCAGATAGGGCTCCACCAGCTTCAGGGTCCGGCCCACGTCGGCGGAGACGAAGGAGCAGTAGGCGCACCGGGTGGGGCAAAAGGGCACCCCAATGTACAAAGACACCTGCCTGGGCTCCAAAGTGCGGTCCACTGCCCGGCTGGCCTGGGCGCAGTCCACCGCCAGCTGGGCCCGGAGGGGGGAGACCCGGTACTCCCGTTCCAGCTCCCGCTTGGCCTGGGCGGGGGTGGCCCCCCGCTCCATGGCCCGGGTGGGCAGCTTCACTGGACGCACCCCGGTGAGCGCCCCCCAGGGGGGCTCCTGTCCCAGTACGGCGGTGCCCGCCTTGTAAAAGGCCATCTTCAGAGCGTGCTGGAGGGTGTGGTACACCTGCTCCGGCGGCGCGTCCAGCAGGGCGCTTTTCAGGCGGGTGCGGCCCTGGGCCCGGCCCTCCGGCCGGGACACCCGGGCGGCCACCGTGGTCCACTCCAGGCCCCGGGAGAGGAAAAAACGCGCCTCGTTGTCCGAGGGGACACCCTCGCCCTCCGGATACTCCGGCCGCTCCCCGGGGAACAGCATCAGCATCATCTGCTCCACGGAGTATTTGTAGCGCTCCGGCTGGCAGTCATAATTTTGAATATGAAAATACAGCTTCATAATGGTACCAATTTGAAATTTGAATTTTAGGGGGGATTTCGCCGCTATCTCCGTGCTAAGGACCGCCCTTCGGGCGGCGAAATCCCCGCCAAAACCTTACCCTCTCATAGCCTCCAGCAAAAACGGGTTATACTGCCGCTCCCGCTCCAGGGTAGAGGTCCGGTCGTGGCCGGGGCACACATGGTAGTCCCCCTCCAGTTCTCCCAGACGTTTGAGGGAGGCCATGATCTGCTCATAGCTGCCCCCCCGCAGGTCGGTGCGGCCGCAGGAGCCGCAGAACAGGGTGTCCCCGGTAAAGAGCACGTCCCCCACCTTCAGGGTGACCGACCCGGGGGAGTGGCCCGGGGTCTCCATCACCTGGATGGTCAGGGAGCCCAGGGTGAGGGCGTCCCCCTCCCGGTAGTATTTCAGGTCCTTCACCGTGCCGGCCAGGGGGAACAGGGTGGAGCCGGCCCCGTTGGCGTCCGCCGGGTGGATATACACCTGGGCCTCCGGGAAGCGCTTCTTCAGGTCGGGCACCCCGGTGGTGTGGTCGTAGTGGCCGTGGGTGAGGAGGATGTACTCCACCTTCACCCCGTCCTCCTGGAGCACCTTGGCGATCTTGCCCGCCTCGTCGCCCGGGTCGATGACGGCGGCCTGGTTGGTGGTCTCATCCTCTAAAAGATAGCAGTTGGTGCCGATGGGGCCCACCTGCATCATTTTAACCTTCATTGGAATACGCCCCCTTAAGTTTATGAGAGTGAAGAGTTGAGAGTGGAGAGTGGAGAGGCCGAAAGCGAACATCTTCACTCTCCACTCTAATTTTGTGTATTGCTCTATTTCATGTCGGTATCAAACAAGATGGTGACCGGCCCGTCGTTGACCGAGGCCACCTGCATATCCGCGCCGAACTCTCCGTGCTCCACCTGGAAGCCCCGGGCGCGGCAAGTGTCCATAAACCGCTCATACAGGGGGACGGCCAAATCGGGCTTGGCGGCCCCGGTGAAGCCAGGGCGGCGGGAGGATGTGTCGGCGTACAGGGTGAACTGGGACACCACCAGAAGGGAGCCGCCCACCTGTTCCAGGTTCAGGTTCATCTTGCCGTTCTCGTCCTCGAAGACCCGGAGATTGCAGATCTTCTCCGCCAGCTTGTCCGCCACCGCTTCGGTGTCGTTGGGACCCACCCCCAGCAGGACCAGATACCCCTTCTCAATGGCCCCCACCGTGCTTCCTGCAATGGAGACAGAGGCGGAGGAAACTCTTGTTACCACGGCGCGCATAATTTCACCCCATTGTTTGTGTTTTGCTGCGGTGGTAAGGCCCCGCCGCGCAATTCTTCATTCTTATTAGATTCATTTCCCGGAGACGCGGCCCACATGGTAGACCCCCTGGATGTTGTTGAGCTTATTGATGACCCCGTTGAGCTCGTCCTTGTCCTTGACCTCCACCTCGATGTGGACGGTGGCGTGGCCGTCGGGCTGGCCCCGGGCAGACAGGGCGCAGACCTTGACCTTGGCGGCGGACAGAGCCATGGCCACGTCCAGGGTCAGGCCGTCCCGGTCCTTGGAGGAGAGCTCCAGGGAGGTCTTGTAGTTGGGCAGGGGGCTGCTCACCCAGGCCACCCGCACCCAGCGGGAGGCCTCCTCCGGCTTGCGCCGGGCGGGGTCGGCGTTGGGGCAGTCGGCCCGGTGGACAGACACGCCGTAGCCCCGGGTGATGAAGCCCACCACCGGGTCCCCGGGGACGGGGGTGCAGCACTTGGCGAACTTCACCAGGCAGTTGCCCAGCCCCTCCACGATGATGCCCGAGTCGGAGTGCTTGTTGGAGCCCTTGAGCTGGAGGGGGTCCACCGTGGTGGCGGTGGAGCCGGGGACGATGACACTCTCGGCGGTGGTGCGGGCGGCGGCGGCCGCCTTCTCCGCCTTCAGCCGGCCCAGGCGCAGCAGCTCGTCCTTGATCCGGGCCACGCTCTTCACCGCAGTGGTGCCGCCGTAGCCGATGGAGGCGTACAGCTCGTCCAGGGTGCCGAAACGCACCTTTCTTAAAATGTTGGGCAGCACGTCCTCCGCCGTGATGGCGGACATGGGGATCTTGGCGTGCTTCAGCTCCGCCTCAAACAAAGCCCGGCCGGTGGCGATGTTCTCCTCCCGGCGCTCCCGCTTGAACCACTGGCGGATCTTGTTGCGGGCCTCGTTGCTCTTGGCAATTTTCAGCCAGTCCCGGCTGGGGCCCTTGGCGGATTTGGAGGTGAGCACCTCCACGATGTCCCCGTTTTTCAGCTGGGTATCATAGGGGACCATCCGGCCGTTCACCCGGGCGCCCACCATGCTGTTGCCGATGGCGGAGTGGATGCAGTAGGCAAAGTCGATGGGGGTGGCCCCGGCGGGCAGGCTCTTCACGTCCCCGTTGGGGGTGAACACGAACACCTCGTCGGAGAACATATCCACCTTCAGGGTGCGGACAAACTCCTCCGCGTCGGTGTCCTGCTGGCTCTCCAGCAGCTTGCGCACCCACTCGAACTCGTGCTCGCTGCCCAGCTTCTTGTTGGCCATGCCCTGCTTGTACTTCCAGTGGGCGGCGATGCCGTACTCCGCCGTCTGGTGCATCTCCCAGGTGCGGATCTGCACCTCGAAGGGGATGCCCTCCCGGCCGATGACGGTGGTGTGGAGGGACTGGTACA
>CALWWF010000156.1 GCA_944385165.1 uncultured Oscillospiraceae bacterium | reverse complement strand
CCGCCGAAGGCGGCCCCCAACGCGAAGCCCAGCGAAGCGGGTTCGCGTTGGAGAGGAGGAGCGATGCAGTGAGCGAGCTTTGCCCGCCAGGGCGAAGCGAGGGATACGAAATCCGCGACGACGAAGCGGCAGCGAAAGACGAGGAAAAGCCAATCAGCTGAGCTACCCGCGCCTTTGCGATGATTGCCAAGGCCGCCTAATTGGGGCCCTCGTAAAAGGGGGTCTGGGGGAATTCAACATGGCGAACGAAGTTCGCCCCTGTGAATTCCCCCAGCGGCTCTTTGGTGACTTTCTGGCCGCCCAGAAAGTCACTCGCCCCGCAGGGCGAAACTTTAAAAAAACCATGTTTCACGTGAAACCTCCCCTCCCCCACCCCGGGGAGACAACCATAATATCAACGAAGGAGTGTTCCAACATGCTGGACATCAAATTTATCCGGGAGAATCCCGACGCAGTCAAAGAGAACATCAAGAAGAAGTTCCAGGACCAGAAGCTGCCTCTGGTGGATGAGCTGCTGGAGCTGGACAAGGAGAACCGGGCCGTCATGGCCGAGGCCCAGGAGCTGCGCTCCGCCCGGAACGCCCTGTCCAAGCAGGTGGGCATCCTCATGGGCCAGTCCAAGAAGGACCCCTCCAAGCTGGCGGAGGCGGAGGAGGCCAAGGCCAAGGTGAAGGCCAACGCCGACCGCCTGGCGGAGCTGGAGGCCAAGGAGACCGACCTGGCCCAGAAGATCCACAAGATCCTCCTCCAGATCCCCAACATCATCGACCCCTCCGTGCCCATCGGCCCGGACGACAGCTGCAACGTGGAAGTCCAGCGCTTTGGGGAGCCGGTGGTGCCCGACTTTGAGATCCCCTACCACACCCAGATCATGGAGTCCTTCAACGGCATCGACATGGACGCCGCCGGCCGGGTGTCCGGCAACGGCTTCTACTATCTGATGGGGGACATCGCCCGCATCCACGAGGGAGTGCTGGCCTACGCCCGGGACTTTATGATCAACAAGGGCTTCACCTTCTGCATCCCTCCCTTCATGATCCACGGCAACGTGGTGGAGGGCGTCATGTCTCAGACCGAGATGGACGCCATGATGTACAAGATCGAGGGCGAGGATCTGTACCTCATCGGCACCAGCGAGCACTCCATGATCGGCAAGTTCATCGACCAGATCATCCCCGAGGACTCCTTGCCCCAGACCCTCACCTCCTACTCCCCCTGCTTCCGAAAGGAGAAGGGCGCCCACGGCATCGAGGAGCGGGGCGTGTACCGCATCCACCAGTTTGAGAAGCAGGAGATGATCGTGGTCTGTAAGCCCGAGGACTCCATGAAGTGGTACGAGCAGATGTGGCGCTACTCCGTGGAGCTGTTCCGCTCCCTGGACATCCCCGTGCGCCAGCTGGAGTGCTGCTCCGGCGACCTGGCCGACCTGAAGGTGAAGTCCTGCGACATTGAGGCCTGGTCCCCCCGACAGAAGAAGTATTTCGAGGTGTGCTCCTGCTCCAACCTGGGCGACGCCCAGGCCCGCCGCCTGAAAATGCGGGTGAAGGGCGCCGACGGCCGCACCTACCTGCCCCACACCCTGAACAACACCGTGGTGGCCCCGCCCCGGATGCTCATCGCCTTCCTGGAGAACAACCTCCAGGCCGACGGCACTGTGAAGATCCCCGAGGTGCTCCGTCCCTATGTGGGCGGCATGGAGCTGATGGTGCCCAAGAAGTAAGCCCTTCCCAATCTATTAAATCACCGTGCCAGGGCGGGTCCCAGACCCGCCCCGCGCGGTTTTTGGGGGCGGCGGCGGGCAGAAACTCCTAACTTGTCTCAGCATTTTCGTAGGGGCCGGGCACTGACCGGCCCGTGGTCTCCGTTTTTGCACACGTTCTTGGAAACTCGTAGGGGAGCCCCTTGGGGCTCCCGCCGGGCTTCGGATTCCTTTCGTCCAGCGCGCCGTAGGGGCGACCCTTGCGGTCGCCCGTGGAAAAACGAGCTGCACATCAAGAACGTCCCCTCATCCGCCTCGCATTCGCTCGGCACCTCCTCCCTAAGGGGGAAGGCTTTGCCGGGCGGGTCTAGGACCCGCCCCTACGAAAAGCCAAGCCCCAACTCCGAGTTCGCCGTAGGGGCCGGTCCCAGACCGGCCCACGGGCGGCCACATGGGGCCGCCCCTACGGTGGAAAACGGACCGGGAGCGTTGGTTTGGCAAAGCCAGGCGCAGAAGTGGAACCGCACCGCTTCTTATCTTCGCAAACCCAGGGCCCCTGTGGGCCCGGATTGGATTGCAGGCAATCACTCAAATTTTGCGCGCCGGAAGGGCCGCACAACTTCCAAGGGGTAACCCCCGTAATGGGGGTCCGGGGGTGTAGCGACTTGGAGCACCGGAACGGTGCTCCTCGGAGCAAACCCCCGGTGGCGTTTTGCCTACTTTGCCGCCATGGGCAAAGTAGGTTGCCGCCGCAGCGGCGAAACTCTCTTTGTGAAAACACATTTCCAGCCTCCTCCCCCCTCCCCTGCCGGTGCTCCGTCCCGAATTTCCCGAAGATAATACAATTTGCATAAAATAGAGAAAAAATAACAAATAGTTTTACGGCTTTGGAGCGATTCCCAGCCCCCGCGACCCAATCTTGGGTCATTTCCCCCCGCAAAAAACGCTCCAGAGCGGCGAGGGCCGGAAACCCTTGGGCCCCAAGGGTTTCCGGGCTCGTGTCTGACTTGGTAAGGAGGGTGCGTCCTATGGCGCCCAAAAAACGTCTGGAGGAGCTGTCCGTTTTAAACCTCCTCTTCTGCTTCATGGTTTTGTGGAGCCACTGCTCCGGCCACCCCATCACGGTGCTGGACCACAGCAGCTGGCAGTACGGTCTGATGATCTGTTTGCAGCGCCTCACCTTCGTGTCGGTGTCCGGCTTCTTCTTCCTCAGCGGGGTGAAGCTCACCCTGTCCTCCGGCCCCCTGCGCCTGGGGCGCTACTATGGGAAGCGGATCAAATCCATCTTCCTGCCCTATCTGCTGGCGGTGGTGATCTACTACCTGTACTTCATGCGCCACGGGTACTTCTCCTTCTCCCTGTCGGACCTGGCGGGGTATGTGATCCGGGGGGATCTGTCCGCCCCCTTCTACTTTGTGGTGGCTCTGGCCCAGCTCGTGGTGCTGGTCCCCCTGTTCCGGTGGCTGGCCCAGCGGTGGTCCCCGGTGATTCTGATCCCCGTGGCCCTGGGGGTGACCATGCTCAGCGGGCAGTACCTGAACGACATCCTCCACTTCCTCTCCCCTGCCCTGAGCTTTGCCTACGGGGACCGGCTGTTCACCACCTTCCTGGTCTACTACCTGGCGGGGTGCTGCGCGGGGAGGAACTATGAGGCCTTCACCCGCCTGCTGCGGGAAAACTTCCCCCTGCTGGCGGTGCTGGCCCTCTTCCTTGCCGCCGCCGACGTGGCGTGCAGCTGGCGGCTGTTTGTGAACGGGGCCAGCGTCCCCTTCCTGGAGACCCTCCACACCCTCTACCAGCTCACCGCCATCCCCGCCCTGTACGCCCTGGCCCTGCGCTATCCCATTCAGCTCCCGCCCCTGGCCAAGCGGATGGACCGGGCCAGCTTTCTGGTCTATCTGTACCACTCCCTGCTCATCAGCTGGCTGAACGACCAGATGCAGCGGCTGGGCATCGGGAAGGTGTCTGTCCAGTTTGTGCTGCGGGTGGCGCTGGTCTACTCCCTCACCTTCCTGGGGGCCATGGCCTGGCAGTGGGCCTATGGCCAGGTAAAGGCCCGGCTGGCCCCCGCCCCCAATCCATAAAGGAGGTTTTCCCCCATGCCGGAAGACAAGAACCGCCTGGAGCGGACCCCGGACCCCGCTCCCGAAACCCCGGAGGCCCCCCAGCCCTACACCCCCGCCTCCCCGGTGAAGCGCACCCTGGCCTGGATCGCCCTGGTCTATGTGCTCATCGGCCTGGTCCTGACCACCTTTTACTTTTTCAACGGATACATGCTGGGCAACCTGGGCCCCCTGCTCACCGTCCCCGGCCTCATCGGCCTGGGGGTGTTGGGGCTGGTAAGCTGGCGCACCACCGGGCGGCCGGGAAAGGCCGCCGCCATTGTGCTGGCGGTGGTGTGCTGGGCCGCCGCCCTGGCCACCCTGCCCCTGGGGATCGTGGGGCTGCTGTCCAACTTTGGGAGGTAAGCCATCATGAAGGAGATCATTGCCGCCGGACTGGCGGAGCTGGGGCTGCTGGAGCAGGTCCCCCAGGAGGCCCCGGAACAGCTGGCCGAGTATGGCCGGATGCTGCTGGAGCAAAACCAGGTGATGAACCTCACCGCCATCACCGACCCGGAGAAGGTGGCCCAGCTCCACATGCTGGACAGCGCCGCCCTGCTTTTGTGGGGAGAGTTTGCGGGGAAAACCCTGCTGGACGTGGGCACCGGGGCGGGCCTGCCCGGGGTGCCCCTGAAAATTCTGGTCCCCTCCCTCCAGATCACCCTGCTGGACAGCTTGGGGAAGCGGGTAAACTGGCTCAACCAGGTGTGCGCCCAGCTTGGGCTGGAGGGCATCCGCGCCGTCCACGCCCGGGCGGAGGAGCAGGCCCTGGAGAAAGGCTGGCGGGACAGCTTTGACGTGGTCACCGCCCGGGCGGTAGCCAGCCTGCGGGTGCTGTGCGAGCTGTGCCTGCCCTATGTAAAGGTGGGCGGGGTGTTCCTGGCCATGAAGACCACGGACTCCGGCCCGGAAATGGAGGAGGCCGCCCACTGCATCAAGCTCCTGGGGGGCCGGGCGGAGGAGCCCCTGGACTACACCATCCCCGGCGCGGGCGTCACCCACCGCATCCTCCCCATCCGGAAGGTGGCCCCCACATTAAAGGGATACCCCCGCCGGTGGGCCAAGATCCAAAAGCAGCCCTTGTAACGGGAAAAAGAGGCGTGTTCACCGGGAGGCCGGGGATTTTCTCCGGTTTTCCTGTAAAAATGGCACAAAACTCCCCTAAAATTTTTGAAAAAACCATTGACGAAACTAGGATTTGTGATAGACTTATTTTGGTAAGGTAGGAGGAATTCCATGGGAACTGTCATCGCCGTCACCTCCGGCAAGGGAGGGACGGGCAAGACCTCGGTCACCGGAGGAGTGGCCTCCTGTCTGGCCCGGCTGGGCAAAAGCGTGCTGTGCATTGATATGGACATCGGCCTAAGGAACCTGGACATCTCTCTGGGGCTCAGCGACCGGGCTTTGATGGACTTTGCCGACGTGGCGATGGGCAACTGCCCCCTGGCCCGGGCGGCGGTGACCCACCCGGATCTGCCCGGGCTGTCCCTGCTCACCGCCCCCATGACCCTGCCCCCCAGCGTGACAGCCGGGAGCATCCGGGCGCTGCTGCGCACCGCCCGGGACCGGTATGACTACATTATGATCGACTCCCCCGCCGGACTGGGTCCCGGCTTCCGTCTGGCCGTGTGCGGGGCGGATCGGGCCCTGGTGGTGGCCACCAACGACGCCTCCTCCCTGCGGGACGCCCAGCGGACGGTGGAGGAGCTCTCCCATCTGCGGCAGGTCCACCTGATCATGAACCGCATCCAGCCCAAGCTGCTGCGCCAGCTGCGCACCACCATCGACGACGCCATGGACGCCGCCGGGCTGCCCCTCATCGGGGTCATCCCCGAGGACCGGCGGGTCATCCTGGCCGCCAATCTGGGCCGGCCGCTGATTTTAGAGGGCCGCCGGGGCGCGGCCAACGCCTGCTTGAACATTGCCAAGCGCATCGAGGGCCATCGGGTGCCCATTATGCACATCCGATAGCGCTCCCATTACGATAAAGGAGGTAACGCCACCATGAACATCGCTCTGATGAGCCACAACCGCAAACAGGAGCTGATGGTCCAATTCTGCACCGCGTACTGTGGAATCCTGTCCAAGCACAACATCTGCGCCACCAATGCTACGGGGCGGATGGTGGCAGAGGCTACCGGCCTGCCGGTCAATCTGTTCCTGTCCCACGAGCACGGCGGCATCGAACAGATCGGCCAGCGCATCATTTATAATGAGATCGACATGGTCCTGTTCTTCAACTACCCCAAGGACACCGATATGGACGACAGCGTCATGTATATCTCCCGCCTGTGCGACGAGCACTCCGTCCCCCTGGCCACCAACGTGGCCACCGCGGAGATGCTTATCCACGGCCTGGCCCGGGGCGATCTGGACTGGCGTGTGGGCATGAACCCCAACCGGGTGCCCTTCGCTCTGTAATTTTCCCACATTTCCTTGACTTTTTGGGAAAAATGGGGTACGATGACACCGTTCACCGCAATGACGGCGCATGAGTAACCGGGACACCGCCGGACAGAGAGAGGCCCCGTGGGGTTTTCCACCCCCGGGTTGAGAGGGCCTCACGGTCACGGACCCGGCCAAAGACGGCGCTACCAGCGGGCCTGGAGACAGGCGCGGCTCCCCCGCCGCAACACGGGGCCTTGAGGGAGCGGCACGGCCGCTCTGAAATTGGGTGGCACCACGAAGCGATTTGAACGCTCTCGTCCCAATCACGGGATGAGAGCGTTTTTTCCGCTTTCCCCGCTTTCTTGAAAGAAAGCTTGGCAAAGAACTTTGTGCGAAACTTCGTTTCGCCTCCCCCCTTCTATATAGCCTTCCCCTGGGGGAAGGCTATTTGCACCGGGAACGTTGGCTCAAAAAACCTAGGCGCAGAGATGGAACCGCAGCGATTCTAAATTTTGCAAACCCAGGCCCCCAGTGGGGCCGGGATAAATTTAGACACCCACTCAAATTTTGCGCGCCGGAAATTTTCTGTCTGACCCAAGGGATAACCCCCGTAATGGGGGTCCTAGGGGGAATTTAACATGGCAAACGAAGTTTGCCCCTGTAAATTCCCCCTAGCGTCTTCAAGGTGAATTGCCCCGAAGGGGCAAGAGAAGGTGGCCTGGGCCATTGGTTCCTTTTCCACATGGAAAAGGAACCCGCCCGCAGGGCGAACCCTTACAAAAACTGATTTGTCAACAACCAAAAAAGGAGACAATACAATGAGCAAAGTACAACCCCGCACCCTGTCCGGCTTTATGGAGCTTCTCCCCGCCCGGCAGGTGCAATTCGACCGCATGGTGGAGATCCTCCGCCGCACCTACTCCCTGTACGGCTTTACCCCGTTGGACACTCCTCTCATCGAGGCCAGCGAGGTTTTATTGGCCAAGGGGGGCGGCGAGACGGAGAAGCAGATCTACCGCTTTCTGAAGGGGGACACGGACCTGTCCCTGCGCTTTGACCTGACGGTGCCTCTGGCCAAGTATGTGGCGGAGAACTACAGCAAGCTCACCTTCCCCTTCCGCCGCTTTCAGATCGGCAAGGTGTACCGGGGGGAGCGGGCCCAGCGGGGCCGTTTTCGGGAGTTCTACCAGGCAGACATCGACGTGATCGGCGACGGCAAGCTGGACATCTCCAACGAGGCGGAGATCCCCTCCATCATCTACCGCGCCTTCTCCGCCCTGGGCCTGAAGCGGTTCCAGATCCGGGTGAACAACCGGAAGATTTTAAACGGCTTCTACGCCATGCTGGGCCTCACCGAGCAGTCCGGGGAGATCATGCGCACCGTGGACAAGCTGGACAAGATCGGCGCGGCCAAGGTGAAGGAGCTGCTGGTGGAGGGCGGCGTCTCTGAGGACAAGGCCCAGGAAATTCTCCGCTTCATCGGCATCTCCGGGGGCAACCAGGCGGTGCTGGCCGCTCTGGAAACCTACCGGGGCCGCAACGAGATGTTCGACACCGGCCTGGACGAGCTGACCACCGTGGTGAAGTATCTATCCGCCTTCGGCGTGCCCGAGAGCCACTTCGCCGTGGATCTGACCATCGCCCGGGGCCTGGACTACTACACCGGCACCGTGTACGAGACCACCATGCTGGACCACCCGGAGATCGGTTCCATCTGCTCCGGCGGCCGGTATGATAACTTAGCGGAATATTATACTGAGAAACAACTCCCCGGCGTTGGCATTTCCATCGGTTTGACCCGCCTGTTCTTCGTCCTGGAGGACCAGGGCTACCTGAACGACAAGCTGAACACCGCCCCCGCCGACGCCCTCATCCTGCCCATGACCGAGGACCTCTCCCCCGCCATCGCCCTGGCTACCCAGCTGCGCCAGGCGGGCATCCGGGCCCAGATCCACGGCGAGCAGAAGAAGTTCAAGCAGAAAATTTCCTATGCCGACAAGCTCCGCATCCCCTATGTCATCTTCCTGGGAGAGGACGAGATCTCTTCCGGCGTGGCCGCCGTTAAGAACCTGGCCACCGGCGAGCAGGTGAAGCTGGCTCCGGAACAGGCCATCGCCCACATCCAGGCCGGGCTGGATCAGCTCAACCAGGGCACCCCCATCCTGGACCGGGGGGAGTAATCTAAAAACAGCCCGGCAGCTGGAACGGGAGGGATTTTGATGAAAAAGAAAATTGCCATTGGGGCGGTGCTGATTTTGGCTGTTGTGGCGGTATTTTGGGGCCGGTCCCTCCTGCGGCTGTGCCCTCCCTGGCTTTGGGGGGAATACCCGCTCTCCTATGAGGATCTGGGGCCCATGGCCTGGACCGATTCCCCGGTCACACAGCCGGCCAACGCCGATCAAATCTATGTGCTCCTGTCCAAAGGGAGCGGGGAACTGTCCCAGAGCGAGAACCGCTTCCGCGGCCAGGTGGAGGAGGTGTTGAACGGCTACCGCTATCAGGCTGCGGAGCCCTCCCAGGACTCCCCTCCCCCCGATGACCCCGGCTGGTGGGGCGGGGACGAGATTCTTTTCCTGGACGGGGACGCCCAGTGCCGTCTGTGCTTTGATGAGGTCCTCTGGATTCCCACTCAGCAGGGTTGGCAGTGCTATCTCCCCCACGACCCGGACCGCTTTCGCCAGGACCTGTTGGAGCTTCAGACGGAATACCACAACGACGCCTCCCTCTACTCCTACCCCAATCAGTCCCCTGAGGCGTAGCGGGTTGGGCCGTTCGTCCCTTTCTGGTCTGGATGTTCCTTTGGAGGTCACGCCTATGGACACTCTCCTCCCCCGCCGGAAAACCATCCGTCTGCAAAATTACGACTATTCCCAAAACGGGGCCTATTTCGTCACCATCTGCACGGCACAAAGACAACCCATCCTGGGGAAAATCATTCCTCCAACGTCCAACGCCGTAGGGGCGGGTCCCAGACCCGCCCGCGTGGAGTTGTCGCCATTTGGTGAAATCATAGCACAGACGTGGGATGACCTCCCCAATCACAATTCCGGCCTTTCTCTTGGCCCATTTATCATCATGCCTGACCATATTCACGGAATCCTCATCCTGGAGGGCGGGCGGGTCTGGGACCCGCCCCTACGGCAATCCCGGAATTGGTGCGGCAATTGAAATCCTTTTCATCTCGCAAAATAAACAAAATCTCAAACGCACTCAAACGGGCTATCTGGCAGCGCGGCTATTACGAACACATCCTCCGCAACCAGCAGGACTTTGACGAAGCCGCCGGGTACATTCAGGGCAATCCGGCCCGGCGGCTGGAACGGGAGGGATTTTTGTGAAGAAAAAAATTGCCATTGGGGCGGCTTTGATTGCTATCCTTCTGGTGGCTGGCGGGCTGTGGTACACCCGGCCCCAGAGCTTTTGGGCGGTCACAGGTATGGACCGGGACACAATCACCGGCGCGTCCGGCTATGTGATTGAAAGTTTTTATGAAAATGGAACGCCCGAGCAGCAGGTATGGGAGATAGAGGGCCTCACCCCCGGCCAGGAGGGCTATGAGGCGCTGCTGGGGCTGCTGGAGGGCAGCACCTACCGGGCCCATCTCAGCAACCTGACCGCCCCATTTTCGGACAGCCAGCCCGGCTCGGAGCGGTGGGTACAGCTGTCCTTTGCGGCGGATGGAGCGCTGTTTTCCGTCCAAATCCCGGTCTCCCAGACCATGACCATCCCGCTCCCCGACTCCTACGGTTACCTGCGGTACGACGCCTCGAACCCCCAGCTCCAGGCGGAGCTGTTCCAATATATCCAGGCAAACGGGGAAAAGTCATAATACAATTTTCAATTTTTCAAATAAATAATACAAAATGGAGATGATTTTATGGACAATCTGAAGAACTTCCACCGCACCAACTACTGCGGCGACCTGCGCCTTGACGACGCGGGCAAGACGGTCTCTCTGTGCGGCTGGGTACAGCGGCAGCGGGACCTGGGCGGGC
The DNA here is from genome assembly GCA_944385165.1 of uncultured Oscillospiraceae bacterium. GTDB lineage: Bacteria > Bacillota > Clostridia > Oscillospirales > Oscillospiraceae > Lawsonibacter. Next base: position 576 of record CALWWF010000156.1, on the reverse strand, counting down.
TGATCTTTGTGGACCTGCGGGACCGCACGGGCCTGATCCAGCTCTCCTTCGACGACGGCACGGACAAGGAGATTTTTGAGAAGGCCTCCTCTCTGCGCGCCGAGTACGTCATCGCCGCCACCGGCCTGGTGCGGGAGCGGGAGAGCAAGACCACCAAAATCGCCACCGGCGACATCGAGGTGTACGTCACCGAGCTGCGCCTGCTGGCCAAAGCGGAGACTCCTCCCTTTGAGATCGTGGAGCACTCCAAGGCCAACGACATGCTCCGCCTGAAATACCGCTATCTGGACCTGCGCCGCCCGGACATGCAGCACATGATCGCCACCCGCCACAAGGTGACCAAGGTGGCCCGGGACTACTTCGACGAGCAGGGGTTCTATGAGATCGAAACCCCCATGCTTACCAAGTCCACCCCCGAGGGGGCCCGGGACTATCTGGTGCCCTCCCGGGTCCACCCCGGCAAGTTCTACGCCCTGCCCCAGTCCCCCCAGCAGTACAAGCAGCTGCTCATGCTCTCCGGCTTTGACCGCTATATGCAGATCGCCCGCTGCTTCCGGGACGAGGACCTGCGGGCCG
>CALWWF010000155.1 GCA_944385165.1 uncultured Oscillospiraceae bacterium | reverse complement strand
CCCCCTTGTCGATGACCGGGGAGTTCACCCGGTCGCCGTAGCGCACATAGGTGACCACGCTGCCCCCCCGCTGGGACATGCCGTGGACCTCGGACACCTTCACGTCATAGCCCTGCTCCATGAGCAGATGGCCCAGCAGCTTGCTGGCCAGGAGGGAGCCCTGGCCGCCCACGCCCACAATCATAATATTCTTGGTTTCCATCTTGCCTTACTCCTCCTTGCCGGTGCTCTCAAAGGCCCCCACGGGGCACAGCTGCTCACACACGCCGCAGCCCACGCACTGGGTGAAGTCCACATGGGCCTTGCCCTCCTTGATGGAGATGGCGGGGCAGCCGATCTTCATACAGCTTTTGCAGCCGATGCACTTGTCCGGATTGACCGCCAGGGGCGCCTTGTGCTTCACATACTTCAGCAGGGCGCAGGGCCGGCGGGAGATGATGACCGAGGGCTCGTCCGCGGCAAGCTCCTCCTTCACCGCCTGGTCGCACTCCTTCAGGTTGTAGGGGTCCACCACCCGCACCCGGTTAAAGCCCATGGCCCGGCACAGGGACTCCAGGTCGATCTTTCCGGCGGGGTCCCCCTTGATGTTGTAGCCGGTGGTGGGGTTTTGCTGGTGGCCGGTCATGCCGGTGATGGAGTTGTCCAGGATGATGACGGTGGAGTTGGACTGGTTGTAGGCGATGTTGGCCAAGCCGGTCATGCCGGAGTGCATGAAGGTGGAGTCGCCGATGACCGCCACCGTCTTGTGCTCGCTCTCCGCGCCCCGGGCCTTGTTGAAGCCGTGGATGCCGCTGACCGAGGCGCCCATGCACAAGGTCATGTCGATGGCGGACAGGGGGGCCACCGCCCCCAGGGTGTAGCAGCCGATGTCCCCCATGACGGTGCACTTATTTTTGTTCAGGGTGTAGAACAGTCCCCGGTGGGGGCAGCCGGCGCACATGACCGGGGGCCGGGCGGGGACGGCCTCCCCCAGATCGCGGCCGGTATGTACTGTCCCGCCCAACTTCTCCGCCACCAGGTTCTGGGAGAACTCCCCCTCCAGGGGCAGCACGTCTTTGCCTGTCACCTCCAGGCCCAGCTGGCGGCAGTAGTCCTCCAGGAAGGGGTCCAGCTCCTCCACCACGGCCAGCTTGTCCACCGAGGCGGCGAAGTCCCGGATCTTCTGCTCCGGCAGGGGCCAGACCATGCCCAGCTTGAGCACCGGGTAGCGGTCCCCGAAGACCTCCTTCACATACTGGTAGGAGGTGCTGGAGGTGAGGATGCCCATGGAGTGGTCGCCGCCCTCCTCCAGGCGGTTGAGGGGGCTGGTCTCGGCGTACTGGGCCAGCTTGCGCAGGCGCTCCTCCACCACCGGGTGGCGGCGGATGGCGTTGCCGGGCATCATCACGTTCTTGGCGATGTTCTTCTCATAGGGGCGCATGGGGGGCTCCACCCGCTCGCCGGTGTCCACCAGGGACTGAGAGTGGGCCACCCGGGTGCACATCTTCATGATGACGGGGGTGTCGAACTCCTCGGAGAGCTGGTAGGCCAGCTTGGTGAAGTTCAGGGCCTCGGAGGAGTCGGCGGGCTCCAGCATGGGCAGCTTGGCCGCCTTGGCGTAGTGGCGGGAGTCCTGCTCGTTCTGGGAGGAGTGCATCCCCGCGTCGTCGGCCACCAGGATGATCATGCCTGCGTTCACGCCGGTGTAGGACACGGTGAACAGCGGGTCGGCGGCCACGTTGAGGCCCACATGCTTCATGCCGCAGAAGGAGCGCTTCCCCGCCAGGCACGCGCCGAAGGCGGTCTCCACGGCCACCTTCTCGTTGGGGGCCCACTCGCAGTAGATCTCGTCAAATTTGGCGGCCTCTTCGGTCACCTCCGTGCTGGGGGTGCCGGGGTAGCTGGAAGCCACACAGCACCCGGCCTCATACAGTCCACGGGCAACGGCGGCGTTGCCCAGCATCAGTTGTTTCATATCGCGTTACTCCCTGCTTTCTTACAAATTTCTCTTCTGCCGGTTCCGGCTTGGTCCCAAATAGAGGCCGCGCCGTCAGGCGCGCCCCTCCGGACGCCGCCGGGGCCGGATCAGGCCTTCCGGTCCAGGCCCTCCCGGATGATGATGTCCTGCATCACCCCTCCGGCGCCGTTTTCCAGCATGGAGCGCCGGACCCGGCTGATGGTGGCGCTGCTGGCCCCGGTCTTCTCCAGAATGTCCAGATAGACCAGGCCCTGCTGCAAGTAAACGGCCACATCAAAGCGCTGCTCCATGGACTGCAGCTCGCCGGGGGTGCACAGATCCTCAAAAAACCGGATGCACTCGTCCAGGTCCTTCAATTTTAAAATCGTCTCGTACAGGGCCAGACTGCGTTTTTTTCGCTCTGCCTTCGCCATAGAACAGCTCCTTTCTGCTTCGGACATGGCCGCGGCGCGGCCGGGTGTCCATTCGCCCTTCTATATTAACACAGTAAAGCGTTAAGGTAAACAGCAAATTTTCACTTCCCCCCTATTTTCTCCCAGAGGGTCAGACCGGCGGGACACGCTGCCGGCGACCCAGCGCCGCCCATTCTGCATTCCTGCATTCTGCATTCTGCATTCCCCACCTCCCCTTGACAAAGAGGGAAAAATGGGTTATGATACTTCAGCGATTTAAAGATTGAAACCGTTGAAGTATCCGGGAGCCCCGCTCCCCTTTGGAAAGGACCGACGTTAAGATGCCGATTACCGATTTGCTGGAGCGAAACAGCAAGCTCTATGGCGACGAGATCGCCCTGGTAGAGATCAACCCCGAGGTGCAGGAGACCCAGCGGGTCACCTGGAAGGAGTACGCCCTCATCCAGCCCACCTCCACCGCCCCCTACCGCCGGGAGATCACCTGGTCCGTCTTTGACGAGAAGGCCAACCGGGTGGCCCACCTGCTGCTGGGCCGGGGAATCCAGAAGGGGCAGAAGGTGGCCATTTTGCTGATGAACTGCCTGGAGTGGCTACCCATCTACTTCGGCATTTTGAAGGCGGGGGCGGTGGCCGTCCCCCTGAACTTCCGCTATACCGCCCAGGAGATCGACTACTGCCTGAAGAAGGCGGACGTGGACGTGCTGTTCTTCGGGCCGGAGTTCATCGGCCGGGTGGAGGACATCGTCCCGAAAATTTCCAGCCAGATGCTGCTGTTCTTCGTGGGGGACACCTGCCCCTCCTTTGCCGAGGACTACCACCG
>CALWWF010000154.1 GCA_944385165.1 uncultured Oscillospiraceae bacterium | reverse complement strand
GCGCAGCTTCCCCGCCGCCTCCAGCTGGGCCAGCTTTTTGTGGGCCGCGTTGGGCCGGGCGTCCAGGCAGAGCATCTTGTCCCGGTAGAAGCGGTAAAACTCCTCCGGCCGGGTGTCAAAGAAGCTGCGGCTGAGGATCTCCTCGGGGGGATAGTCGTACTTCTGGTTGTACAGCCCGTCTACGCTGCGGAAGTCGGGGATGCCGCTCTCGGTGGACACCCCCGCCCCGCCGAAGAAGACGATGGAGCGGCTGTCGTCGATCCACTGCTGTAAAATTTTCAGTTCCTCATCCATCCTGCGCACTCCTCTCATGTGTCAGCTTTTTCGGTCGTCCCGCCAGGGGGGAGAAAAAGGGCTTGAAATCCAAGTATCCTAGCCGCTCTGCGGCTATTATACCACAGCCGCTCACCCTCCGCAATCGAGGAGCCGCCCCCTCCCTGCTGGACATTTGGCCCGTTTTCCGCTACACTGGCAGAGAAATCGATTTACACCGAGGAGATCACCATGGACATTATCACTCAGACCCTGGCCCGGGAATTGGGCCGCCAGCCGGAGCACGTAGAGAACGTGATCCGGCTCATTGACGAGGGGGCCACCATCCCCTTCATCGCCCGCTACCGCAAGGAGCTCCACGGCTCCATGGACGACCAGCTGCTGCGGCAATTGGCCGAGCGCCTGCAGTACCTGCGCAATCTGGAGCAGCGCAAGGGGGAGATCAAGGCCTCCATTGACAGCCAGGGCAAGCTCACCGACCAGCTCTCCGCCGCCATCGACGCCGCCGCCACCCTGGCTGAGGCGGAGGACCTGTACCGCCCCTATAAGCCCAAGCGCCGCACCCGGGCTACCGTCGCCCGGGAGAAGGGGCTGGCCCCCCTGGCCCAGCTGCTCTTCGCCCAGGGCCGGGACTGCCCCTCCCCCGAGGAGGCCGCCGCCGATTTCATCCACCCGGAGAAAGGTGTGGAAACGGTGGAGGAGGCCCTCCAGGGGGCCAGCGACATCATCGCCGAGGAGATCTCCGACGACGCCGCCATCCGCAAGGAGCTGCGCGCGCTGTTTCTCCGCCGGGGGGTGCTGGTGTCCAAGGCGGCGGACAAGGAGCCGGAGGACACGGTGTACCGCCTCTACTACGACTTCAAGTGCCCGGTGAGCCGCGTCCAGGGCTACCAGGTGCTGGCCATCAACCGGGGCGAGCGGGAGGAGGTCCTGAAGGTCTCAGTGGAGCTGGACGGGGAGACCGCCCGTGTGGCGGTGCGCCGGAGGGTGCTGGTCCCCGGGGCGCCCTCCGTGGCCTTCGTCCGCGGCGCCGCCGACGACGCCTACGACCGTCTTCTGGAGCCCTCCCTGGAGCGGGAGATCCGCGCCCTCCTCACCGACCAGGCCAATGAGGGGGCCATCCACATGTTCGCCCTGAACCTCAAGCCCCTGCTCATGCAGCCCCCCGTCAAGGGCAAGGTGACCATGGGCCTGGACCCGGGCTACCGCATGGGCTGCAAGGTGGCGGTGGTGGACGGCACCGGCAAGGTGCTGGACACGGCGGTGGTCTACCCCACCTACGGCCAGCGGCAGAAGCAGGAGGCCATCCAGACCCTCTCCGCCCTGGTCAGAAAGCACCAGGTGGAGCACATCGCCATCGGCAACGGCACCGCCAGCCGGGAGACGGAGCAGATGGCGGTGGAACTCATCCAGAAGCTGGGGGGCGGGGTGTCCTATATGATCGTCAGCGAGGCGGGGGCCAGCGTCTACTCCGCCAGCAAGCTGGCCGCCCAGGAGTTCCCCCAGTTTGACGTGAACCTGCGCTCTGCCGTGTCCATCGCCCGGCGGCTCCAGGACCCCCTGGCCGAGCTGGTGAAGATCGACCCCAAGGCCATCGGCGTGGGCCAGTACCAGCACGACATGCCCCAGGCCCAGCTGGGGGAGGCTCTGGACGGGGTGGTGGAGGACTGCGTCAACACCGTGGGGGTGGATGTGAACACCGCCTCCCCGGCGCTGCTGCGGCGGGTGTCCGGCCTGAACGCCGCCACCGCCAAAAACATCGTCCGCTGCCGGGAGGAGAACGGCCCCTTCACCGCCCGGGAGCAGCTGTTGCAGGTGCCCAAGCTGGGGCCCAAGGCCTTTGAGCAGTGCGCCGGCTTCCTCCGGGTGCCGGAGAGTCCGGCGGTGCTGGACCACACCGGGGTCCACCCGGAGAGCTACCAGGCGGCGGAGCGGCTGCTGAAGGCCTGCGGCTATACCCTGGCGGACGTGGCCGCCGGGGCGGTCTCCGGCCTGAAGGAGAAGGCGGAGGCCCTGGGGCTGGAAAGCCTAGCCCAGACCTGCGGGGTGGGCGTCCCCACCCTGGCGGATATTGTGAGGGAGCTGTGCAAGCCGGGCCGGGACCCCCGGGACGAGCTGCCGCCCCCCATCCTGCGCACCGACGTGATGGCGATCAAGGACTTAAAGCCGGGGATGGAGCTTCAGGGCACCGTGCGCAACGTCACCGACTTCGGGGCCTTTGTGGACGTGGGGGTCCACCAGGACGGCCTGGTCCACATCAGCCGCCTGCCCAGAAAGGTGCGCCATCCCTCCGAGGTGGTCGCCGTGGGGGACGTGATCACCGTTTGGGTCACCGAGGTGGACGAGAAGCGGGGCCGCATCGGCCTGACCATGCAGGGCCCGGTGGTGGAGTGATGGATAACAAAGACCGCAGGCGGCTGCTTTGGCAGCGCCTGCGGTTTTTTATTGCGGTCTTTGCTGTCTTTTCATTTAGTGCCAGAACAGCCATCGGAGCAGGACGAAACATCCGGCCAGGAGCAGCAGCGGGACAAGGGCGTGAACCAGGAAAAAGAACAGCCCGAGGGCCCAATAAAACAGTGCAAAGAGCATTTGGCCATCCCTCCGTTACGGTTCATCCTGGAACAGGACGCTGACGTTTCCCATCCCGCAGCGGATGTCCAAGGCCTTTTCCGCGCCGTTGTCAATGGACTGCACTTCGTCCGCGCCGGCGTATTGCACGCCGCCGATCCCGATGTGGCCCAGGTCGTAATCCAGTTCGTAGTTAAAATCCCGCTGGGACCCATAGAGCGTCACCACCGTATTCCCCTGAAACTGTTCTATGTGGCCGCTGCCGTCCACCCAGCCGGAGAAATGGAGCGCCCCCTTCTCACACACGGTGCGCAGGGTCTGGGTGTGAAGGTCCTCTGCGTGCAGCGCTCCGCCGGAGACAGTCAGTTCTACGCTCTGAAAGGAAACATCCTGGGGAACTGTGACCACGATGTGGTTGTCGTGGGTGGTGCTGCCCTGCACCACATAGACGCCGTCCTCCACATAGGCCTCATAGCCGCTGCCGCTCTGCCCGGAAACGCCAAACTCGTCCCCGGATACGATCTCCAGCGTCCCCAGGGAGATGGAGCAGCGCAGGCCGGTCACGGCGCTCTCCCCGCCGCCCTCCTCCGGCAAGCTGGAGGACCCGGCCCCGTCCCCCGCTTCGGCAGCCGCCTGCTGTGCCGGTTGAGAGCCCGCCGCGCCGGACAAGCCCTCCGGACTGGGCCTTTGGGCCAGAACAACCACCGCCGCGGCCAGGGCGATCACCGCCAAAGATAGCAAAAGAATAACAGAAATAGTCCATCTTTTCATGTAATGTTCCTCCCACCCCTATTTTATGCCAATTTTCCCGGCGTTGTAAGAAGATTTGGAGGGGTTGGGGAAAAGTTTGTGAAATGCGGATAGAAAAGGAGGGGATAGTATTTTGGTCAATCTGCACGGGGGCAGATTGACGGCAGAAGCCCGGCGGACCTCCGCCGGGCTTCCGTATTTTTTCGATTTATGTTTCGGGGCCGTCATAGGGCTCCCACACCGGCGGCGCGTCCTGCCGCTGGAGCATGGCCTGATAGAACCCGGCGTGGGCCACGGCCTGATAGGGCTTGAGCCACAGGGTCACGGGGACCTGGATGAGGGTCGCCAGCAGCAGCCCGTACCAGGGCAGCGGAACGCCGCTGAGAAACAGGTTGGGGTCCACGGACTGGGACTGTAAAATCTCCATCAGGGTAGGGAGGGCGAACACGGCGGTGACGGCGGCGTTGAGGAGGAAGTTGAGCAGGTGCCAGCCCAGAAAGGAGAGGTCCAGCTTAAATAGCTGCCACTTCCACCCCCGCATCCGGGCCACGCTCTCCCGCACGGCGGCGAAGGGACCCCGCTCCGGGTGGTCCATCAGCAGATAGGGGGAGAGGATGTACCGGTAGGAGATCCACAGCATCCCAAGCAGGGAGCCGCCGTAGATCACCAGGGCCAGGGCCAGAGGGGGCAGCACCCCCCACAGCAGCTGTGCCAGCAGGGCCAGCCCCATGACGATGGCCACCCCCCAGCACAAAGTGCACAGGAAGATGTTCAGCTCCATGAGCAGCACCCGCCCGGCCATGGAAAACCCGTCGATGAGGGTCCCGAACCCCGCCCCCCGCTGCCGGAAGGTGTCCAGGGCCCACAGCTGATAGCCAAAGCCCAGCACCGTGGTGTACAGGAGAATCAGCAGGGCCAGGAACAGGGGGACGGTGTCCCCCGGGCCGGGGGGAAGGGAGAGGTAGGCCGCCCCCGACCAGTTGGCGGCGGAGGAGACTCCGGTGGTCAGCAGCAGGAAGACCAGGGTGAGCAGCCAGAAGGGGGGATCGGCCGCCCGCATCCGGGCGCGGGCCTGACGTTTCAATTCTCTGCGGTCGAGTTCCATGGGCATAGAAGCAGCCTCCATTTTGGGGAAAGGTAAGTCCAGCGGTCAGTCCTCCCAGTTTTCCATGACCTGCTTGATCTGGTCGGCCAGCCGGGCCAGGTCCTTGTTGGGGCGTCCCCGGCTGCGGCTGATGAGGGCCTCCAGCTGTTTGGCCACATCCTGGAGCCGGACGAAGGCGGGGGAGCCCGCCGCCGCGCCGCCGGTGACCTTCTTGCTCTCCAGCACCACGCCCTTGGCCAGCATGGCGTTGGCGGCCAGGTCGTAGACCTCCTGGTAGAGGGGGGCGTGGGCGGGGATGTTCTGTTCGTTCAGATCCTTGGCGAACAGCTCGGTCACCGGGCTGTCCCCATGGACCACAAAGACCTGCTCCGGGGTGGGGGCGAAGTGGGAGATCCAGGAGAGCAGGTGGTCCCGGTCCGCGTGGGAAGAGAGACCCTTGAAGTTGACGATGCGGGCGTTGACGGCGATCTCCTCGCCGAACAGCTTCACCGACTTAGCCCCCTCCAGCAGCCGCCGGCCCAGGGAGCCCTCCGCCTGGTAGCCCACGAACACCACCGCGCACTCACTGCGCCACAGGTTGTGCTTTAAGTGGTGGCGGATGCGCCCGGCGTCGCACATGCCGGAGGCGGAGATGATGATTTTGGAGGAGGGGTCGGCGTTGAGCGCCTTGGACTCCTCGGTGGACTGCACCAAAGTCAGCCCGGGGAAGGTGAACAGGTTCTCGCCCCCCTGGAGTACGGCGATGGCCTCCTCGTCCAGATAGCCGTGGAGGTCCCCGGAGTAGATGCGGGTGGCCTCGGCGGCCAGGGGGCTGTCCACGCACACCTGGAAGGAGGGGCAGCTCTTCACCAGACCCTCGTGTTTGATCTCCCGCAGGAAGTAGAGCAGCTCCTGGGTGCGGCCCACGGCGAAGGAGGGGATGATCACGTTGCCCCCCTGGGCGAAGGTCTCGTCAATGAGCTGGGCCAGGGCCTCGGTGTAGCTCTCCGGCGGCTCATGGTTGCGGTCGCCGTAGGTGGACTCCATGACCACATAGTCCGCCGTATCCAGATACTCCGGGTCCCGGATAATGGGCTGGTCCACGTTGCCGATGTCCCCGGAGAACACCAGCTTCTTGGTGACCTCCCCCTCGGTGGCCCAGATCTCCACCATGGAGGAGCCCAGCAGGTGCCCCGCGTCCCGGAAGCGCACCTTCACCCCGTCGCACAGTTCAAAGATCTGGCCGTACTCCACGGAGAAGACCTGCTGGAGGGCGGCCTCCGCGTCGGCCACGGTGTAAAGGGGCTCCACCGGCGGCCGGCCGGCCCGCTTGCCCTTTTGGTTTTGCCACTGGGCGTCGCTCTCCTGGATGTAGGCGGAGTCCCGCAGCATGATGGACATGAGCTGGGCGGTGAGGCGGGTGGCGTAGATCTCCCCCCGGAACCCCTCCTTCACCAGCAGGGGGATACGCCCGGAGTGGTCGATGTGGGCGTGGGTGACCAAAACATAGTCGATGTAGCTGGGGGAGAAGTCCAGGGCGTTCTCGTCGTGTTCGTCCCGCCCCTGCTGCAGGCCGCAGTCAATGAGGATCTTTTTGCCCCCCACCTCCAGACAGTGGCAGCTGCCGGTGACCGCATGGGCCGCGCCGAAGAATGTGAGTTTCATAATGGTTGCCCTCCTATTGTCAAATTGGATGGGTGGTTACTCACATTGTACCGCAAAGCGGGGGAAACTTCCAGACTATTTGTGAATTTTGACGATCCTTTTCCGGCGGGCGGCGGTCACAGCAGACCGAAATGCTCCAGAGCCCGGGCCAGCCCGTCCTCGTCCACGTCGGGGGCCACATAGTTCGCCCCGGCCTTCACCAGGTCGCTGGCCGAGCCCATGGCCACCCCGATCCCCGCGTGGCGGAGCATGGACAGGTCGTTCTCCCCGTCGCCGAAGGCCATGGACGCCTCCAGGGGGATGCCGAAGTGGGCCAAGACCGCGTCCAGCCCCTTGTCCTTGCCCCCCGTGGGGGGGATCACGTCCAGAAAGTTGGGGTGCCACCGGGTGGTCTTCAGGTGGGGGGCCCGGCTGAGCAGCAGGTGTTCGTGGTCCCGGTCCAGGAAGGTCACCGCCTGGTAGACGGTGCGCCCCAGGGCGTAGCTGGCCGGGCGGACGGGGGGCATGTCGATGTCCAGGTCGACGATGAACTGCTGGGTGAGGGGGTTGACGCAGTTGACGTAGATGTCCTCCCCCTCCAGGAAGATGCAGGAGAAGGTCCCGTCTCCCGCCGCCCCCACCAGCTCCTCCACCGCCTGGGGAGGCATGGGGTTGCTGCGCAGGACCTGTCCCCCGGCGAAGCAGTACTGGCCGCTGAGGGTCACCCCCCCGTCGAAGGGGAAGAGGGCCTCCACCTTCCGAAGCATGGCCCTGTGCCGGCCGGTGGCCAGAAAGAGCTTGATCCCCTTGGCGCGCAGGGCGCGGAGGGCCTCCAGGGCGGAGGGGGGGATGGTGTGGGTGCGGAAGCTGACCAGGGTGCCGTCCACGTCGAAGAAAATGGCTTTGACCATAAGGAAATGTCCTCCTTGCCGGCCCCGCCGGATGGGGCCGGAAACGCTTTCGGCACCCAGAATACCATAAATCCCCCCGCTTCGCAAGGGAGGGGAGGAAAGCCGGGGCTTCCCCGGGGGCGGACGGTGTAGTATAATGCAGGTACTACGGCCCGCGCAGGCGGGAGAGGGGAGAGAAACCATGGGACCGAAGAAGGACCAGGTCCGGAAGGTGTGTTTGGAGGGGCTCCGGTTTTGCAAGTGGCTGCTGTACTCCGGGGCCACGGGGCTGCTGGTGGGGGCGGTGGCGGCTGCCTTCCTGATCGGCATCGACTGGGCCACGGGGCTGCGGGAGGCGCGCCCCTGGATCTTGTTCCTGCTCCCACTGGGGGGCGTGGCCATCGTGCTGCTCTACCGGCTCAGCGGGATGGAGAAGGACCAGGGCACCAACCTGGTGCTGGTGGCGGTGCGGGAGGCCCAACCGGTGCGGCTGCGCACCGCACCCCTGATCTTTCTGGCCACCATCCTCACCCACCTGGTGGGGGGCTCCGCCGGGCGGGAGGGGGCGGCCCTCCAGCTGGGGGGCTCCCTGGGGGCCTGGCTGGGCCGGGTGGTGCGTCTGGACGCCAAGGACCGGCGGGTGATGGTCATGTGCGGCATGTCTGCGGCCTTCTCCGCCCTGTTCGGCGCGCCGCTGACGGCGGCCCTGTTCTCCATGGAGGTGGTGAGCGTGGGGGTGATGTACTACGCGGCCCTGGTCCCCTGCACCGTGGCCGCCCTCACCGCCTTTCAGGTGGCCCAGGCCCTGGGGCTGCACCTGATCTCCCCCGCCTATGCCGCCGGGCCGGCGGCGGCCCTGAGTCCCCTGACCATGGTCCAGGCGGCGGCCCTGGGCTTTCTGTGCGCCCTGGTGTCCATCCTGTTCTGCAAGGTCATGCACACCGCCCCCAAGGTCTACGCCCGCTTTTTGCCTAACCCCCTGCTTCGGGCGGCGGCGGGCGGGGCGCTGGTGCTTTTGCTGACGGTGCTGGTGGGGAGCCAGGACTTCAACGGGGCGGGGGACGGGGTCATCCGCCGGATGCTGGCGGGGGAGACCATCCCGGCGGCATTTTTGCTGAAGATCCTGTTTACCGCCCTCACCCTGGGGGCCGGGTTCCGGGGGGGCGAGATCGTCCCGGCCCTGTTCACCGGGGCGGCCTTCGGCACCCTGGCCGGCCCGCTGCTGGGGCTGCCCCACGGGTTTTCCGGGGCCCTGGGGATGGCGGCGGTGTTCTGCGGGGCCACCAACTGCCCCCTCACCTCCATGATGCTCTCCTTCGAGCTGTTCGGCGGGGAGGGGATGCCCCTGTATGGGCTGTGCTGCGGGGTGTCCTATATGCTCTCCGGATACTACGGCCTCTACAGCGAGCAGAAGATCGTCTACTCCAAGTTCCGCACCAAGTGGGTGGACAAGAAGGCGGAGTAAGAAAAAGACCTGCAAGGGTTCCTTCCCTTGCAGGTCTTTCCGGTTATCCTGTCACGGCCCGCCGGTGATGGCGCAGGCGGGGTGGAAGATGTGGGCCTGCTCCTCCCCCCGGAGGATGCGCAGGGCTCCCAGGGCCAGAGCCTCCATCTCGTTCTCCCCGGGGATGACCACCACCTTCACCAGGTTGTGGAGGTAGTCCAGCACCATGCCGGTGAGCTTTTTGGAGTTGGCCAGGCCGCCGGTGAGGATCACCGCGTCGATGAGCTCCGTGAAGCAGCCCAGCATGATGCCCACCCCCTTGGCGATCTGGAGGGCCTGGGCCTTGTACACCAGGGCGGCCCACTCGTCCCCCTCCTGGATGCGCCGCTCCACCTCCTGGCAGTCGTGGGTGCCCAGCAGGGCGGACATGCCCCCCTCCCCCCGGAGCTTTTTCAGCATCTCCCGCTTGGTGTATTTCCCCGAGTAGCACAAATCCACCACATAGAGCATGTTCACGCTGCCCGAGCGGTCGGGGGAGAAGGGGCCCGCGTCGTCGGACACCGAGTCGATGATCCGCCCGTGGCTGTGGGCGGAGATGGAGATGCCGCCCCCCAGGTGGGCCACCACCAGGTTCATGTCCTCGTACTTCCGGCCCAGGGCTTCCGCGTACTTGTGGGCGGTGGCCCGGGCGTTGAGCACATGGCAGAAGCTGGTGCGGGTGACCTCTTTAAAGCCGGTGACCCGGGCCTCGGGGAGCAGCTCGTCGCTGGTCACCGCGTCGTAGATGTAGGCGGGGATGCCCAGGGGCTGGGCAAACTCCCGGGCCATGAGCCCCCCCAGGTTGGAGGCGTGGTCAAACACAGGGTAGTTGCGCAGGCAGTCCACCAGGTTGTTGTCCACCACATAGCCCCCCGCCACGATGTTGGGGATGATGCCCCCCCGGCCCACCACCGCGGACAGGGAGGACAGGGGGATGCGTTCCTGGCCCAGCCAGCCCCGCACCAGGGCCACCCGGTAGTCCAGCTGGTCGTACAGGGTGGGGTAGGGGGCCAGGTCCTGGTTGGAGTGGACGATGTTTTTCATAGCGAAGAGCTGGTCGTCGTCGTAGACGGCGGCCTTGGTGCTGGTGGAGCCGGGGTTGAGCACGAGCAGTCGCAGGGGCATGGCGATTCCCTCCTGAAATAAAAGCAAAATAAATTACGAATTGGAGCGGGCCATAGCGGCGGCGATGGCGATGGAGTCGTACTTCTCCTCCGCCGCGGCGCTGCGGGAGTTGACGGTGATGGGCACGCTGGCCCCCAGCACCACCCCGACCATGCGCCCGCCGGCCATGCCGTACAGGGCCTTGCACATCAGGTTGCCCGCGGCGATGGAGGGGACCAGGAACACGTCCGCGTCCCCGGCCACGGGGCTCTCGTACCCCTTCAGGGCCGCCGCCTGCCGGTCGGTGGCCAGGTCGAAGGAGATGGGGCCCTCGATGACGCACGCCCCAAAATCCCCCCGGGCCCCCTCCGCCTTCAGGGCGGCGGCGTCTACGGTCTCGGGCATCTTGGGGTTCATCGTCTCCACGGCGCACAGCACCGCGGCCTTGGGGGATTCATAGCCCAGAAAGCGGCACAGGGAGAGTACGTTTTGTAATATTTCCCGCTTTTGCTCCAGATCCGGGGCCACCACCATCCCCCCGTCGCTGACGAACATCAGCTTATGGTAGGCGGGCACGTCCAGAATGGCCACGTGGGAGAGCAGCTTCCCGGCCCGGATGCCCGTGTCCGGCTGGACCACCGCTTTCAGCAGGGTCCCGGTCTGGAGCATCCCCTTGATGAGCAGCTTTCCCGCGCCCCGGCGGATGAGCTCCACCGCCGTGCGGGCGCACTGGGCCTCGTCCCCGGCCTCCACCAGGTCCTCCTCCGGGACCTCCTGGCCCAAGGCACGGGCGGCCTGCCGGATACGGGGCACGTCCCCCACCAGAATGGGGCGGATGAGCCCGTCCCTCTGGGCGCGGAACACCGCCTCTAATGTGTGCCCGTCCTGGGCGGCGGCCACCACCGCCCGCTGGGGAGCGGCTCCCCGCAGCCGGGTTTTTAACTCCTGAAAACCGGAAATCACCAAGAACTTCTCCTCCTGTACTGTGTGGATGGTTTACACCTATTGTATCATTCCCCGAAGCGGAAGTATAGTGCAAAGTTTTCAGGACAAAAAAGCCTCGCAGAGATCGCGCCTGCGGGCGCGATCTCTGCAAAACTTTTGGGATTTTTTGCTATTGCAGGCGGTAGCCCTCCTCCACCAGGGCCCGGACCTTGGCCCAGAACCGCTCCCCGTCCCCGGGGGAGAAGCGGGCAAAGCCCGGCACCGGGTGGAAGGAGATGAGCCGCTCCTCTTTGTTGATCCAGGCGGTTAAATTACGAGATGTATTGGAAACCTCCGTTTTATCCGGCTGCATTGTTCTGGCGCATGGCCTGACGCATGTTCTGGATGTATGTTTTTGACTCTTCACCGTCCCACCCATTGCTGACATATTCCTCCCTCATGGACTGAATATAGGAGGCAATCTCCCCACTGTCCCAGCCGAGCTCATTCTTTAAGGCTTCCTCTACTGCGGCCATCTTTACCTCCAACAGCGGCTGTTGAATATCGTAGCCCAGGGGATTGTACAAGGTCCACAGCCCAACCACAGTTTCACGTTCTGCATCATAAACAGGGATGTATTGAATGCTCGGCTGGGTTTTCAGCCACTCTTTCCACGCCGCTACGGACGCTTCATCCTCCGTATCCAAGGTTCCCGGATAGTGATAGGTACCGTCGTTATCGCTGCTTAAAACATAGCCGCTTTTGTCGTTGTCTGCCTGTACCGCAATCAAATCCGGGTAATGTCCCGCATATTTTTGGTAGATCACACTGCCGTAGGTTTCGCCCCGCTGATTCTTGGGGTAGTCGCCCCCTGGCAGCGCTTCCTCGACAGGGATGGGGAGGTCCGCCTCCGACGCTGTGCCGGAAACTGTGGTGTTTTCCGGCATTTGATCCGCCGCCTCAGTGGTCAGGATTTGATAGCCGGTGACCTGCCACAGTCCTGTCGTCTCTTTGTAATCAATCTTCTGCATCTGGACCAACAGCCGTTCACCGGTGCCGGTGCGTTTCAGAAGGAAACGGACCGAGGACTCCTCCTGGGAAAGGACAGAGTAGTCAAATCCGGAGTCCCTCTGGACCATTGCAGACCCAGCTAATTTTTCCTGGTCGAAAACTTCGAGAAAAGAGAACAGGACGTCCTGCGGGTCGAACGCGCCGGTCGCATGGCCCTCGTCGATGGCCTGGAGCAGTTCTTCCGTATAGACCGGAAACACATACGGGACCAAGGCGCTGGAACCGGCGTTTTCAGAAGGGGCGGACGTCCCTGTTTCCCCCTGCTCCTGGACCGGGCTGGTGGCAAAGGTCACGGTGGTGCCCAGCACCAGGACGGCGGCCAGAGCCAGCGCGGCTGCCGATGGTTTTCTCAATTTCATAATGGATGTCACCCTTTCTTTCAGCTCCGGGGCGCCAAGGCCGCTGGACAAAGAGCGGAAACCGCCCCGCCGCTCCTCCCATTTCAGCAGGGTGAGGGCGTAGGCCCTCCGGGCGTCCAGGCCGCAGGCGCGGACCACCTGCTCGTCGCAGCAGCGCTCCAAATCCCGGTTGGCGCACAGGTACATACACCAGACCAGGGGGTTAAACCAGTGGACGCACAGGGCGGCGGCCAGGAGGAGCTTCCACCAGGCGTCCCGGTTGAGAATGTGGGCCCCCTCGTGGAGCAGGACGTAGCCCAGCTCCTCCCCGCTGTCCTCCTCCAGCCCCGGGGGCAGCAGGATCACCGGGCGGAACAGCCCATAGGTCAGGGGGGAGGAGATATATGCGCAGGTGCGCACCGGCACCCCCTCCAGCCTGGGGTGCCTCCGCCGCCAGACCTCCACCGCCGGATGCCGGAAGGGCAGAGCGGTGCGGAAGCGGCGCAGTCCCCTGCGATAGCCCGCCAGGAACACCGCCGCCAAAAGCACCGCCCCCGCCAGCCACAGAAGGGTGAGCCAGGGGATCTCCAGCCCGGCGGCGGGCTCCACGGCGGGGACCGGCTCCGGGGAGAGGGCCGGAAGGTTCGGGGCGGGGGCAGCTGCCTGGGACGGGATGGAGACAGCCGTCTCTGTCTCCGCCGGGGCGAGGAGCCGCTCCAGGGCGGTATACACGTTCCAGGGGAAGGGCAGGGCCGCGGGGATGAGCAGCCGCGCCAGGGCCACCCCCCACAGGATGCGGAAGGTCCAGGCGGGCAGACGGTAGCGGCCCAAAACCCGCAGCAGCAGAATTGCCCCAATGAGCGCCCCGCCCTGGATGGTCATCGCTGCCAGATCCATGGTCTTCCCTCCTTACTGCAATTCCTCCACCAGCTTTTTCAGCTGGCTGATTTCTTCCTGGGACAGAGTTTTTCCGTGGACCAGGGAGGCGAACAGCAGGCTGGCCGAGCCGTCGAAGAGCTTGTCCACCAGTTCCGCCGCCTCCTGCTCCCGCACCTGCTCCCGGCTCACCAGGGGGTGGCACTGGAAGTTGGGCTCCCGGCGCTCTATCGCCCCCTTGTCCACGCACTTTTTGATGACGGTGTAGGTGGTGTTCTTGTTCCAGCCCACGGACTGCTCCAGCCGCCGGGCAATCTCCCGGGCGGGCAGGTCCTCCCCCGCGTCCCACAGCGCCTGCATCACCCTGCGCTCTGAGTCGAACAGTTTGATCTCCATACTTGGCGCCTCCTGCTTTAAACAAGGTATAGACGATTGCAATAGTCTACGCCTACAGACTACCACAGTCGTCTAGAATTGTCAAGACGATTCCAGTAGTCTGACAAAAAATATTTGCGCCACAAAGTTTGCGAGAAAAAATGTTGGCTGCCCTCTTGACTTTATCGCTTCTCCGCGTTAAACTGTAACGCGTCAATGCGACAAATCAACTGCCATTTTACAAAAGGGAAGGAACGAAGGACTTATGGCGATCAAATTAGGTATGCTTCTGGTATTCTTTGCGGTGATGGTGGGCATCGGCCTGTACTGCCGCCGCCACGCCTCCGATGTGAACGGATTTGTGCTGGGGGGCCGGTCGGTGGGGCCCTGGCTCACCGCCTTTGCCTATGGCACCTCCTACTTCTCCGCCGTGGTCTTTGTGGGCTACGCGGGGCAGTTTGGCTGGAAGTACGGCATCGCCGCCACCTGGGCGGGGATCGGCAACGCCATTTTGGGCTCTCTGCTGGCCTGGGCGGTGCTGGGCCGCCGCACCCGGATCATCACCCAGCACCTGGACAGCGCCACCATGCCGGAATTTTTCGGCAAGCGCTTCGGCTCCCGGTCTCTGAAGGTGGCCGCCTCGGCCATCACCTTTTTGTTCCTGATCCCCTACACCGCCTCCCTGTACAACGGCCTGAGCCGCCTGTTCGGCATGGCCTTTGACATCGACTACGAGGTGTGCGTGGCCGTGATGGCCGTCCTCACCGGGGTGTATGTGATCGCCGGGGG
>CALWWF010000153.1 GCA_944385165.1 uncultured Oscillospiraceae bacterium | reverse complement strand
ACAACGACACCCTGATGCTGGAGAAGATCCAGTCCTCCCTGGTGAACACCATCCCCCTGTGGAAGAGCCAGATGGTGCTGGCCCTGGGGCTGGAGCACTCCCGCCAGGCCACCCAGGCCCAGTCCGCCGTCACCGAGATGACCAACCAGCTGCTGCAGAAGAACGCGGATATGCTGAAGATTGGCACCGTGGAGACCGCCCGGGAGGCCGAGCGCTCCATTGTGGACATCAAGACCCTCCAGCACACCAACGAGCAGCTCATCTCCACCCTGGACGAGGTGATGAAGATCCAGAACGAGGGCAGCCAGAAGCGGAAAGAGGCCGAGGCCGAGCTGGGCCGCATCGAGGGCGAGCTGAAGCAGAAGCTGCTGGAGCTGAGAGGGTAATAGATTTTGTGGGGTTCCGCCCTGCAGGGCGGGTTCCTTTTCCACGTGGAAAAGGAACCAAAAGACGCCAGGGGGAATTTACAGGGGCAAACTTCGTTTGCCATGTTAAATTCCCCCTAGAACCCCCATTACGGGGGTTACCCCTCCGACGCTGTGCAATCCTTCCGGCGCGCAAAATCTGAGTGGTTGGTCTAAATTCCCGCCGGGCCACTGGGCCCTGGGTTTGCAAAATTTGCATCCGGTGCGGTTCCACCACCGCGCCTGGGTTTTCCGAGCCAACGTGCCCGGTGCGAGATTCGCCGTAGGGGCGGCACACCTGGGCCGCCCATGTCTCTCGGTTTGCGCGCACCTTCTTGAAAACCTGTAGGGGCGACCCTTGCGGTCGCCCGCCAAGCCTTCCCCCTTCCAGGGGGCCGATTCCCCCTATCAGGGGGAAATGGCCGAAGGCCAAAAGGGGTAGGGAAGGTGGCACTGCCAAAGGCCGTGACGGATGAGGGTGGGCGCTTGCGCCGCAGCCCCTTGCCCGGGTGGAGCGGACTTTTTTAAAAACGGTATGCTTAGGTATGCTTAAGAAATGGAGCAGCTATGAAGATTTTTCAAAAAACCTGGTTTGCGGTCTTCCTGGCCGTGGTGATGGTCGCCGCCGGCATTTTCATCGGCCGGTGGCGGGGAGCTGCGGCCCAGGAGGTCCCCGCGCCGTCTTCCGACCTGGACGCCTCCCTGGATACAGCGGCCTACGCCGTCTGGATCAGCGACGGGGCGGATGTCCTGACCCAGGCCCAGGAGGAGCAGATCGCCCTCTACAACGCCAACTGGGTGGAGCGGTACGACAGCCTCATCGCCGTGGCCACCGTATCCTCTCTGAGCGAGGACATTGGGGACTACGCCTATGACCTGGGGGTGGAGATCGAGCTGGCCTCCGCCGACGGCATCCTGGTGGTGAACGCGGGAAACGGAGACTGCTATCTGGCGGTGGGGCCGGACTACCCCATGACGGACAGCCAGGTGACCTCCTACCTGGACCGGTACCTCTATGAGGACGCCATGGCCGGGAACTTCGGCGTGGGGGTTCTGAACCTCTTTGACGGCATCAACCAGTTCTATCTGGATAACTACGGCCTGGGGTACCTGGATAACGCCTCCCATCAGGCCTACGGCGGCCGCAGCGCTGGGGAGATGATTTTTGCCGTGATGGTGCTGCTGGTGATCCTGGTGGCGGTTGCCAGTGTGCTGGACAGCCTGCGCTATGCCAGCTACCGCCAGCGGTACTACGGCGTACCAAACCCGCCCTTTGTGTTCCGGCCCATCTTGTTTTGGCATGGGCCGGGCTGGGGCTGGTACCGACGGCGGTGGCGGCGGCCCCCTCCTCCGCCTCCTCCCAGGGGGCCCCGGGGCCCCGGAGGGCCGGGCAGCCGGCCCGGCGGCGGCAGCTTCACCGGTTTCCATGGCCCCAGCGGCGGCTCCAGCCACCGGGGCGGCGGATTTTCCAGCGGGGCCCGTGGGGGCGGATTCTCCCGGGGCGGCGGCTTTGGCGGCTTTGGCAGCAGCCGCGGCGGGGGCTTCGGCGGCGGAGCCCGGGGCGGCGGCTTCTCCCGCGGGGGCGGATTTTCCGGCGGCGGCCGGGGCGGAGGCTTCGGACGGCGGTAATGGAAACTTGACACAAAATAGGAATCGGCCCGTGTTCCTGGTGGGACGCGGGCTGTTTTTTTGCCCATTTAAAATCCAACATGAAATATACAGCTTAAAAACAACGGTACGGAATCTGGAAATGGGGACATACTGGGACGGAGGACCTCATATAGATAGGGGGAACAAACGAAGTTGGGAGTGTGATCCAGGATGAAGCAGACCGAGACGGACCTTAACCGCATCGTCCTCCACGGCCGGGCCGTCCACCCGCCCGCCTTTTCCCACTGCAACCATGAGGTGGAATTTTTCTCCTTTCCCCTGTCGGTGAGCCGCCTGTCCGGGGTGTCGGACCAGGTGAACGTGATGGTTTCCCGGCCGCTGCTGGAGGGGTGCGGCTGGCTGGAGCGGGGGGAGGAGATCACCGTCCGGGGCGAGGTGCGCACCTTCAACAACCGCTCCGGGGTGGGGAGCCGGCTCATCATCAGCGTCTTTGCCAAGGAGCTGGTGCTGGAGCAGGGGGAGGATGAGAACCAGCTGGTCCTGTCCGGCACCCTGTGCAAGCCCCCCAGCCTGCGCTCCACCCCCCTGGGCCGCACCATCTGCGACATGATCCTGGCGGTGAACCGGCGGTATGGCCGGGCGGATTACCTCCCCTGCATCGCCTGGGGCAGCCTGGCCCATTTCTGCGGCGGGATGACGGTGGGCAGTTCCCTGGGGCTGGACGGCCGGCTCCAAAGCCGTACATACACCAAGAACCTGGGGGACCACACCGAGGAGCGCACCGCCTTTGAGGTGTCCGTGATGAACCTGCTCCCCCAGGAGGAGGAGCGGTGCACCGGCTGAGGGCGTCCCTCCGCCTGGCAAGACGGTTGCGGAGAGGGCCGTATCCAGGTACAATAAAGAAAAGAGAGAAACCTTATGTCAAACGTCGTACCAAAGAGAGGAGCGTACAGGCATGGACAGACTGGAAGAGGCCCGCCGCTGTATCCGGCGGGCGGAAGGGCTGCGGGAGCAGCTCCACCGCCGCCCGGAGCTGGGCCACCGGGAGGTGGAGACCACCCGGCTGATCCGGGAGACCCTCCGGAACTGCGGGGTGGAAGTGCTGGAGCTGGGCTTGAAAACTGGCGCGGTGGGGCGCATCGTGGGCGGCCGGCCGGGGCGGGGAAAGCTGCTGGCCCTGCGGGAGGACATCGACGCCCTCCCCATTCAGGAGGAGACGGAGCTGCCCTTTGCCTCCCAGGTCCCCGGGGTGAGCCACGCCTGCGGCCACGACATCCACACGGCGGCCCTGCTGGGCTGCGCGGAGCTGCTGTCCCGGCGGCGGGAGGAGCTGCGGGGGGAGGTGCTCCTCCTCTTCCAGTGCGGGGAGGAGACCTTTGACGGGGCGGCGGAGATGCTGGACCACGGCGTGTTCCGCCCCCGTACCCCGGACGCCCTGGTGGGCTTCCACTGTGCCCCGGAGCTGCCGGTGGGGACGGTGGGCATCCGCCGGGGGATCAGCAGCGCCAGCTGTGACGTGATCACCATCCGTGTCCGGGGCCGGGGCGGCCATGGGGCCCACCCGGAGGGGTGTGTGGACCCGGTGGTGATTGGCGCGGGGCTGCTCACCCAGCTTCAGACGGTCATCAGCCGGGAGAACCGGGCTACGGACCCGGCGGTGCTCACCTTCGGGGAGTTCCGCGGGGGGACCGCCCCCAACGTCATCCCCGACGAGGCGGTACTGCGGGGCACCCTGCGCACCTACAGCGGCGCCGTGCGCCGCCACCATCTGGGGGCGGTGGAGCGGATCACCCAATCCTTCTGCGCCGCCTTCGGGGCGAAGGGGACGGTGACGGTGGAGAAGGGGATGCCGCCCCTGGTGAACGACCTGGAGCTGTGCCGGGCCCTGGAGGCCTCGGTGGAGCGGGCTCTGGGGCCGGGACATGTGGCGGAGGGCCTGGCCCCCTCCATGGGGTCGGACGACTTCTCCTGCCTGCTGGAGGCCTGCGGCGGGCACGGGGTGCAGTACCAGCTGGGCACCGCCCTGGAGGAGGTGCCCAACAGCGCCCTGGGGCTCCACGCGGCGAAGAACGTCTTTCCCTCCCAGGCGCTGGAGCCGGGCATCCTGACCCTGGCCCAGTTTGCCCTGGACTACTTGGCATAACTGGCGTCAAGATTGCTTGCAAAAAGCGAAAACGGCATTTACGCCGCCCCGCCGTCAGAGCATGGAAAATTGACGAAAACAGGAAATTGGGCCGGCGCATAGAAGCATGGCCTGGGGACAAGATAGTTGCGGATGTTCCATCCAAGGCAATATCCAAAACAACAAAGACAGAAAAGGAGAGAAAACGTTATGTCCAGCAACGGCAATAGCAGCAACAAACTGGTGGTCCCCAGCGCCCGCGAGGCGATGAACAAGTTCAAGATGGAAGCCGCCAGCGAGGTGGGCGTCAACCTGAAGCAGGGCTACAACGGCGATCTGACCAGCAAGGAGGCCGGCTCCGTAGGCGGCCAGATGGTCAAGAAGATGATCCAGTCCTACGAGAACGGCCTGCAGTAACGCAGAAGGGGAGCGATTTCCCCCAGGACTCTAGGTGAGTCTGAGCCGGGTATGCTGTCCTGAAGGGGAGGGAACCTGTCCGGGAAACGCCGGGAGACCGGCGGCTATGACAGGTTTCCTCCGCCGGGGGATGGTCATACCCGGCTTTTTCTGTTATGATAGGGGAGCGGTCCGCTTCTGTTGGGGGATTGGGGAAAACGTCTATATTTCACAAAAATAGGCGGGGAGTTTTGGGACAAACAGAAAATACCTGGGCGGGCTGGAAATAATTCTTTACAATATTACATTAGCGTGCTAAAATGTGAAAGCAACAAGGGGGCGTTCCCCCGGTGATTGAATTAGGAGGTTTCTTGATATGAAAAAGACCTTGTCTCTTGCCTTGGCTTTGACCATGGCGTTGTCCCTGGCCGCCTGCGGAAACAGCAGCAGCTCCTCTTCCAGCGCCAACAGCTCCGGCAGCTCCAGCCAGAGCAACTCCAGCGCCAGCACCTCCACCGCCGCGGAGAGCGATCTGGCCGCGGTCCAGGAGAAGGGCACCCTGGTGGTGGGCATCACCAACTTCGAGCCCATGGACTATCAGGATGAGAACGGCGAGTGGATCGGCTTTGACGCGGACATGGCCAAGGAGTTTGCCGACTATCTGGGGGTGGACGTGGAGTTCTCCGAGATCACCTGGGACTACAAGGTGATGGAGCTGGAGGCCGGCAACATCGACGCGGTGTGGAACGGCATGACCCTCACCGACGAGGTCACCTCCGCCATGGCCACCTCTGAGCCCTACTGCCTCAACGCTCAGGTGCTGGTGGTCCCCGCGGACCGGGCGGCGGACTATGAAGCGCTGACCAGCTTGGAGGGGATGACCGTGGCCGTGGAGTCCGGCTCTGCCGGCGAGGACGCCGCCGAGGCCCTGGGGGCCACCACCGTGCCGGTGCAGGCCCAGTCCAACACCCTGATGGAAGTGGCCGCCGGCACCTCTGACGCCGCAGTCATCGACCTGCTGATGGCGGGCGCTATGATCGGCGAGGGCACCAGCTATGAGAACCTGACCTACACCGCCAACCTCAACGAGCTCCAGGGCCTGGAGTCCGAGGAGTACGGCGTGGGTTTCCGCCAGGGCTCCGACCTGGTGGACGCGTTCAACACCTTCTGGTCTGAGAAGGTGGCCGACGGCACCGTGCTGGAGGTGGCTACCACCTACGGCCTGCAGGAGTCCGTCATTCTGGAGTGATTCCCAACCGGTTTTGATCCGTACTTCAAAGGCAGAGGGGCTTTGCGTACCCTCTGCCTTTGAGCGGTGTTTTACTGATTTCCCAATCCACACACATACATAGGAGGACGACGGCATGTTCTTCACATCCGCTGAATTTCAGGCGGTGGTATCGGCCCTGAACGAGGGGTTTCTTAAAACGGTACAGCTGTTTTTTGTCACGCTCATCGGCGCGCTGCCCTTGGGGCTGGTGATCTCCTTCGGCTCCATGAACCGCTGGGCGCCCCTGGCCCGCCCGGTCCACTGGTTTGTCCGGCGGAGGGCCCAGCGGCAAGCGGGGGCTCCGGTGGAGTATAAGCCGGGGAAAATGGCTGGTGCGCTGATCGGGTTTCGCCCCATCCGCTTGATCTGCCGCCTGTTAGTCTGGATCATCCGGGGCACCCCCCTGGTGCTTCAGATCATCATCTTGTTCTACGTCCCCGGCATGGCGGGGCTGTTCAGCTGGGGCGGCGGCGAGAGCGCCCGCTTTACCGCCGTGGCGGTGGCCTTTGTCATCAACTACTCCTGCTACTTCTCCGAGATCTACCGGGGGGGCATCCAGGGGGTCCCCGTGGGCCAGCAGGAGGCGGGCCAGGTGCTGGGCATGACCCGGTCCCAGATCTTCTTTAAAGTCACCCTGCTCCAGATGATCAAGCGCATCGTCCCCCCTATGTCCAACGAGATCATCACCCTGGTCAAGGACACCTCCCTTGCCCGGGTCATCGCCCTCCAGGAAGTCATCTGGATGGGCGAGTCCTTCATGAAGGGCAACCAGGGCTACTCCGGCCTGATCTGGCCCCTGTTTTTTACGGCAGTCTACTACCTGGCCTTCACCGGCGTGGTCACCATCCTTCTGGGCCAGCTGGAGAAGAAGCTGAGCTATTTCCGCTGAAAGGGGGGGAAGGCAATGGCAATTTTAGAGGTCAAGAACATTGAAAAGCACTTCGGGGCCACCAAGGTGCTGGAGGACATCAGCTTTGATCTGGAGGAGGGCCAGGCTCTGGCCATCATCGGCTCCTCCGGCAGCGGCAAGACCACCCTGCTGCGGTGCCTGAATTTTTTGGAGACCCCGGACCAGGGTCAGATCGTGGTCCAGGGCAAGAAGCTGTTCGACGCGGCGGACCCGGCCACCCAGCGGGAGAGCGAGGTGCGGAAGAAGCGCCTGCACTTCGGCCTGGTGTTCCAGTCCTTCAACCTGTTCCCCCAGTACACCGCCCTGAAAAACGTCACCTTAGCCAAGGAGCTCCTGGCCCAGGAGCAGCCGGACTACAAGAGCCGGAAAAAAGAGATTTTAGGGGAGATCGAGGCGGAAGGCAGGGAGCTGCTGGCCAAAATGGGCCTGGCCGACCGGGCCGGCCACTACCCCCACCAGCTCTCCGGCGGGCAGCAGCAGCGGGTGGCCATCGCCCGTGCCCTGGCCCTCCACCCGGACATCCTGTGCTTTGACGAGCCCACCTCCGCCCTGGACCCGGAGCTCACTGGGGAGGTGCTGAAGGTCATCCGGGGCCTGGCGGAGCAGAAGACCACCATGATCATCGTTACCCACGAGATGGCCTTCGCCCGGGACGTGGCCGACCAGGTGATCTTCATGGACGGCGGCCTCATTGTGGAGCAGGGGGATGCCCGGCAGGTCATCGAGCACCCCCAGCAGGAGCGCACCCGCCAGTTCCTCTCCCGCTACTCCGAGCACTGAATCAGATTTTTCTGCGGACCGCGTAAGCGGTCCGCAGGAACTGTCGAAAAAGTGGCGGCGCCACTTTTTCGAGAAAGGTTGCACGAAATTTTGGCCTCGATTTCTTGCGAAATTGTCGGTCAAAATTTCGCGAGAGGTGTCATTTCCGAGGCACATGTCCTCGGAAATGACGAGATTTCATTTTATTCCGCCGTCTGCGGACGGCGGAACTCCTTGCAGGAGGGCTTTTTTGAGACGCTGTGCGGACCGCTTGCGCGGGCCGTATTTTTTCTGCTTATTTGGGAAATCTATCAAAAAAGCCTTGACATTTTTCCGAAACTTCGATATAGTTTAACTAGATTAACAAGAATTATTCGCAATAAAGGAAAACAACAAGGTGAGGAGGACGTTCTATGAACCGGAAAGCATTCAACTGCATCAACTATGGCCTGTTCCTGGTGGGGGCCGTGCTGGATGGCAAGTACCAGGGCTGTGTGATCAACTCTCTGCACCAGGTGACCTCGTCCATGCCCCCCAAGTTTTCTCTGACCCTGAACAAGAGCAACGAGACCTATAAGGCGGTGGAGGCCTGCGGCAGCTTTGCCGCCACCGTGCTGGACCGGGAGACCCCCAAGGAGCTCATCGACCTGTTCGGCTATAAGTCCGGCCGGGTGGCGGACAAGTTCTCCGGGTACGACGTGGGGACCGACGGGTCGGGCAACCCCTATGTGAAGGACCACGCCCTGGCCCGCATCAGCTGCAAGATCGTGGACAAGCTGGACCTGAGCAGCTATGTGCTGTATATCGGCCAGGTGACCGAGGCGGAGGTGCTGGGGGATGGCGCGGCTATGACCCTGGACGACTACCGGGGGAGCGGCGGTTCCACCCCCGCGGCGGCTACGGTGGTCCGGACGGTGGAGGAAGTGGCCTGGCGGTGCACCGTGTGCGGCTACATCGCCGAGCGGGAGACCCTGCCCGACGACTACCGGTGCCCCATCTGCCGGGCCCCCAAGGACAAATTTGTGAAGGTAGAGTAAGCAAAACAGACTGAGATCCCTGGAGCTCAAGGCGGCTCCAGGGATTTTTTTCTGGGGCGCTGAAAGATTTCCCTGCTCTGATTCGTATTCCAGGTGAAAGCGCTTTTCAAGAACAAACCTGCAAAGAGGGTGAAGCACATGAGATCGCGCATCGACCGCTCAGAGGCGGAGCGGCTGGTGAACACCTACTCCGATCTGATCCTGCGCGTGAGCTATACCTATTTGAAAAGCACCGAGGACGCCAAGGACATCTGCCAGACGGTGTTCCTCCGGATGCTGGAGAAGCCCCGGAGCTTTGACTCCCCGGAGCATGAGCGGGCATGGATCATCCGCACCGCCATCAACGCCTGCAAGGACCAGCTGAAAAGCCACTGGCACAGGACCACCGTGGACCTGGAGGCGGCCCGGGCCGTCCCCGCCCCGGAGGCGGAGGAGGGGAGCCTGCTGGCGGCGGTGAACCTGTTGCCCCCCAAGTACCGGATGGTCATTTACCTTTACTATTACGAGGGGTACTCCGCCAACGAGATCGCCCGGATGCTGGGGGAGAAGCCGGCCACGGTGGCCACCCAGCTCAGCCGGGGCCGGGAAAAACTGCGCACACATTTGGAACAGGAGGGATTTGCATGAAAACCTACCGGCAGTCCATGGACCAGCTGCATTTTACCAGTGAGGAGAAAGCGGCCATGGTGGACCGCCTGATGGCGGGGGAGACAAAGGGCGTCAGAAAGGCCCACTCCTTCCGGCGCACCCTGATCGTCGGGGTGGCCGCCGCGGCGCTGATGACCATGGGGGTGGGGGCAGCCGTGACACTGACCCCGGCAGGGGAGGTGTTCGCTTCGATCTTTGGCGGTTCCCCCGCCCAGACGGAGATCATCGACCAGATGGGGGTGCCCATCGGGGCCAGCGACACCTCTAACGGGGTGACCATCACCGCCGACGCCATCATCGGGGATACCTACAGCTACGCCATTGTGTACTCCATCGCCCGGGACGACGGGCAGCCTCTGGCAGAAAATCTGGAACCGCTGGATGGTATGATCTATCTCCCGCTGACCTTTGATCGGGCGGACACGGACGTGGGAATGTGGGGCGGCGCCCACGGAGGTTCCTACTTCTACGATGATGACCCCGCTGACAACGCCATTCAGTATGTAGAAATGATGACCATGGACGCACCGATTGAGTCTGGGATCGCCACCGCGCGGTTTTGTAATCTGTCTCTCTTTGAGGATGACATGAGCAAGACGGTTTTGGCGGAGGGGGACTGGAAGCTCAGGTTCCAGTTCAGTTTCCCGGACAGCGGCATAAATCTGGAGGGCGGACAGACGTTCCAGCTCAGCGGAATGGAGGCCACCTTGGACGGTGTGACCATCTCCCCGTTGTCCATCCAGGTGGACTACACCGTGTGGGAGGAGCTGGTTTGGGACCATGAGGACCAAGGAGACGGCCAGATGAGCGGGCACGACCAGGAGCAGTCCTACCGCTTCTTTGAGTCCCTGCCCATCTCCGTCAACTTCACCGATGGCTCCGTACTGGACTTGTCTCACGCGGGCGGCAGCATTGGCCCGGAAAATGGGAAAACCGTCTGCCAAAAGGGCGGATTTTTCGACGAGATCCTGGACCTGTCCACGGTGGAGAGCGTCTCCATTGGAGGCCTCACCCTTCCGGTGGCGGCAGAGTAAATCCTCTTTCTGCAATCAGGCGGGGCCGCCGGCCCCGCCTGATTGTATTTTATCCCCTCCACTTTCTGGCCGCCCAGGACTTACAGCTTGCAGGGATCAAAGGAATCCGCTACAATTTGGGGTATCTCCCGGGGAGAACCAAGAAAATTTCCGGGAAATCAACCAAAAGGAGTGTACACCCACGATGAAACACAGATGGAGACAGGGCCTGGCCGGCGTGCTGGCCGCCCTGCTGATGACCACATCTGCGGGCGCTGTGGGCGGGACCATACAGGTAGACGGGACCACCCTCAGCTCCAGCGAGGCCTGGGTGGAGGGCGGGACCAGCTATATCACCCTGGCCGCCTTCAGCCGGCTCACTGGGCGCACCCTCAGCTGGGACGGGACCTCCGCCCAGGTGGACGGGGCGGGGCTGGACCTGGAGGCCACCCCGGGGGCCATCTATATCCTGTCCAACGGGCGGGGCCTCTACGTGGCGGAGGGGGTGCGGGTGGTGAACGGCCGGGCCGTTCTCCCCCTGCGGGTGCTGTCCGACGCCAGCGGCAGCCGCCTGAGCTGGGACGCGGGGAGCGGCACCGTCTCCCTGTCCACCCAGGGGGCGGTGCCGGGACAGGCGGACTACGACGGGGAGGAGATGGAGTGGCTCTCCCGCATCATCTCCGCCGAGAGCAGGGGGGAGCCCCTGCTGGGGCAGATCGCCGTAGGCAACGTGGTGCTCAACCGGGTGGAGTCCCCCCAGTTCCCGGACACGGTCAAGGAGGTGATCTTTGACCAGCAGTACGGCTTCCAGTTCCAGCCGGTGAGGGATGGGAGCATCTACCAGGAGCCGGTCCAGTCCGCCGTCCTGGCGGCGAAGATCAGCCTGGAGGGGGCCCAGGTGGTGGGGGAGAGCCTCTACTTCTTTGCACCGGCGGTGTCTGCCGGCAGCTGGATCGCCCAGAACCGCCCCTACTACACCGCCATCGGCGGGCACAACTTCTATCTGTGACCGGCCCGGCCAAACCCGCCGCTTCATCCATTTCCAGGGTGGAGCGGCGGGTTTTTTGTGAAAAAAACGATTTTCCCAGAATTTTGGTCGGAAATTTCTTCCGCCCATCCCTTGCGGCCGGCCCGGCTTGTGTGGTATGATGACCATGCCTAAAAGCGCCTGTCCCCAGCCGGGCCGGGTCCCAACGGCGAACGAAACGAAAAGGAGGAGAGCCCCTTGGCCGATACTGCCCGCGTCATCCATCCGGAGATCGCCCCCGGCCGCCGTATCCTGGCGGTGAGCGACATCCACGGGAATCTCCCCTTCTTCCAGGGGCTGCTCCGGCGGGTGGGGCTGACGGCGGAGGACGTGCTGGTGCTGGACGGAGATATGCTGGAGAAGGGGAAGGACAGCCTGGCCCTGCTGCGGTATATCTTGGAGCTCTCCCGCACCCACACGGTGTACGCCCTCAGCGGCAACTGCGACGGGCTGGTGTCCAACTTCTTTGAGACGGACGCCCTGGACGAGACCTTTTTTGCCAGCTATCTCCCCAAACACCCGGAGAGCGCCATCCGACAGCTGGCCCGGGAGATGGGGTATGAGAACTGGCGGGACTTCCCCGGCCTGCGCCGTGCCCTGCGGGAGTGGTACCCGGACATGCGCGCCTGGCTGGCCGGGCTGCCCACCATCCTGGAGACGGAGCACCTGGTGTTCGTCCACGGCGGGGTCCCCTCCCTGGAGCACATGGAGCGGCTCAACCGGTGGAAGTGCATGAAAAACGATAACTTCCGGGGGCAGGGGCACTCCTTCTCCAAGTATGTGATCGTGGGCCACTGGCCGGTGACCCTGTACGACCCCAAGATCCCCTCCGCCGCTCCCCTCTTCGATTGGGACCGGAAGATCGTCTCCATCGACGGGGGCTGCTCCCTGAAGGTGGACGGCCAGCTCAACGCCCTCATCCTCCCCTCGGAGGAGTCGAAGGACTTCTCCTGGCAGGCCTACGACGGCCTTCCGGTGTATACCGCTCTGGACGGCCAGGAGCCCTCGGAGGACTCGGTGAACATCCGTTGGGGCCGCTCCGATCTGGAGCTGCTGGAGGAGGGACCGGAGCTGTCCCTGTGCCGCCACCTGGAGACGGGGCGGGTGCTCTATATCCTCACCGCCTACCTGCGGCGCAGCGGGGAGCGGCTGTGGTGCGAGGACTCCACCGACTACCGCCTCCCTGTGTCCCCTGGGGACCGGCTCTCCCTGGTGGCCCGCACCAGCCGGGGCTGCCTGATGAAAAAAGACGGGGTCACGGGCTGGTATTTCGGACGCCTTTCGGACACAATAGAAAACGATAATTAAACAGTAAGGATTGGAACGTATGCTGGAATTTCACCCCTTGCAGCTGGAGGACCTCCCCAAGCTGCGGGATTTTTTCTCCTACAGCGGAAGCCGCATCTGCGACACCACCCCCGGCACGGTCTTTATGTGGCGGGATATGTACAAGACCGAGTGGGCCGTCTACGACGGTTCCCTCTACTTTAAAGTGGCCTACCCCGGCCTGGGGGACACCTTCACCATGCCCCTGGGGGGCGGACGGCGGGAGCAGTTCCGTCAGATCGCCGACTACTGCTGCCGGCGCAATATGCCCATCTCCTTCTACCCCGTCCCCAAGGACGAGCTGGAGCGGGTACAGAACTTCTTCCCCAACAGCGCCGCCGTGGCCACCCGGGACGCCTTCGACTACCTGTACCGGGCGGAAGATCTGAAATACTTCCGGGGCAAGAAGCTCAGCGGGCAGCGCAACCATGTGAACAAATTCCTGAAAACCTACGGCAACTGGTCCTTCCGCACCATCACCCGGGAGGACCTGCCTGCGGTGGAGGAGTTCCTCTCCCGCTACGCCGCCGGCCGGGACAAGGCCGCCGCCTCCTTCCACGAGGACCTGACCAAGACGAGGGAGGTGCTGGACAACTACCAGCTCTATGACATGCTGGGGGGGATGCTGCTGGTGGACGGGAACATCGTGGGCTTCTCCCTGGGTGAGATCGTGGGGGACACCCTGTTTACCCACATCGAGAAGGCGGACCGGGACTACCAGGGCTGCTATCAGATGGTGGTGGCCCAGTTCGCCCAGCAGTTCGCCCACGAGGGGGTCCACTTCATCAACCGGGAGGACGACGCTGGGGACCCGGGCCTGCGCACCAGCAAGCTGTCCTATCACCCGGTGGCCCTTTTGGAGAAGTACACCGTCACCGTGGATGAGCCCTGCAAGTTCTGCGAGCTGGCGGAATAATCTTTCCCTGTAACAAAAAGACGCACACGGCATCCGCCGCGTGCGTCTTTTGCTGTTATGAGACCGTATAGGTTCGGAGCGCACTCCCCCGGAAGGCTGCGTAATTTGAGGCCAGCTCCTCCAGCCGGGCGCGCTGGCGGGGGGAGAGGGGCTCGAACAAAGTGACGGACACGTCCAGTTTATCCCCCTTGGTGCGGGTGCTCCAAAAGCCGATGACCCGGCCCCCCAGCAGGACGGCCCCGGGGTTGCCCACCGTCCTCCACACCTGCCGCTGAAGCCCCTTGTTGGGCAGGATCAGCTCCCGGTCCCGCAGGTCCAGGTAGGGGTCGTGGGGCCCCAGGAGCAGCAGCTTATCCCCCTCGTCCCCGTGGGCGAGAAGGTCCAGGTCCTCCGTCAGGAGCCACCGGCGCCTCCCCTCCAGTTCCACCGGCTCTAGCTCCTCCGCCACGCCGTCCCACAGCCGCCTGGCCTGTTGGGGGGAGCAGCCCAGCCAGCTCTGAAAATCAGAGCGCTGGACAGGGCCGTAGCAGCGGAGAAACCGCCGCACCAGCTCCCGCTCCCCGTCCGGGTACTCCGGCAGGGGGGCGCCCAGCCACCGGAGGGGGGAGGTGAAGGTGGGAAAGCTCCCCTCACGGGCCCCGAAGACCACCTTTCCCCGGAAGGCGCAGGGCCGCAGGAGGAAGGACACCGCCGCCCCGCCCACCGTCTGCCGGTCCGGCTGGCCGTACATGGAGGGGGCGTTCCAGGCGGGCCGGACCCCTTGGGGGAGCATGGGCTCCACCAGGGCGGCCAGCCGCCGGTCCAGGGCCTCCTTGCTTTGGACGGTCTCCCCCTCCAGACAGACGCAGGCCTCCTCCACCAGGGGGAGGAGGTCATAAAAGCCCAGCCCAAGGGCCTCCAGGGCCGCCGTGATCCCCCGGGTGTAGATCCAGGGCTCCTCCCCAGGCCGGGCGCACAGGGGGGTGAGGAACACCCCCGCCTCCCGGGTGGGAAAGACCAGGGGCACGCCCCGGATGCTCCAGGCCTGGAGCATCGTTTTCTGTTCAGAGAGGGCGGATTCCAGCTGTGGGAGGGCGGCTCCCTCCACCCGGTTCCACAGGGCGGTCTCCCAGGCCCCCGGCGGGGAGTTCTGGACCCCGCAGGCGGCGGCCGCCTCCAGCAGCCGGTCCTGCGCCAGAGGGCGGTCCAGATGGTGGCGATTCAGCCGGAAGGCCCGCGCCTGTTCCCTGGTCGCCGTCATGGGGCGGCCTCTTTCGGTGCGGGGGGCTCATAGCCGATCTTCACCTCCGGGGCCTGGCGTCCGATCTGCTCCAGGGCCCAGTCCCCGTCCTTCCGGCTGTTGAGGGCAGCCTTGCGGCTCTCTCCGTTTCGGAGCACCGCCATCAGATAGTGCTGCCCCATGGGCACCCGGCGGCAGCCCATGCCCACGGGGATGTCCTCAATGCGCAGATAGACCCGCTCCACCTGGTCCAGGGGGAGGACCCCCACCCAGGTAACGTGGGGGTAGTAGAGGGCCCGCTGCCCCAGGCGCACCCGGCCCAGCCCCCGGGCGAGGGCGTAGTCCGCCCTGCACTGGCCTTCGTCCAGGGGAAAGGCCTCTCCCTCCACCTTGAATTTCATGAAAACTCCTCCTTATGACTGCACCTGGAAGGGGCTGCCGTTGTAGTAGGGGGACAGCAGGGCCTCATAGTCCCGGATGCCCACCACGATGTCCGGCTGGCAGGTCTGGATATAGTCGGCCAAAGTCATGTCCTTGTAGTGGCGCAGGTCGATGGAGCGCATCTCGTCAAAGCTGTAGTAGGCCAGACACTCCACCGGGTTGGTGAAGCTGTCCCCGTAGATAAGGAGGGAGGGCAGGTCCGGCCGGTGGGTCCGGATCACCGTCTCCCCGATGTCGCCCCCCATATACACCGAGTAGAGCACCTCCTGGACCTCGTTGGCGGGGAGGTCGTAGACGGTGGACTCCGCCGGAGCGCCGCCGTCGGTTCGGGTGAAGGGGATGGGCTCCCTGGGCAGGCCGATGGTCAGGTGCTCTCCGCAGCTCTCCAGCCCGAAAATTTTCCTGCCCCGGGAGCCCAGGTAGGGGTTGGGCAGGGTCTCCACCGTAAGGGAGTCCCCCTCCAGGACCGTCAGGTCCAGCCCAAGGTCCCGGTTGATTTGGTTCAGGATGGCCTGATAGGTCACATAGGCCCCGCCGAACTGATAGTGGTAGTCCCCCTTGGCGTAGTACTCCTCCGGGCTTCCCAGATCCTCCAGCACCGGCCCCATGTCCAAAAGGGGGACGTCCCGGGCCGCCATGGCCTGGGTGAAGGCGGGCAGTTCCAGGGCGGTGTAGGCCTCCCGGTTGTTGAGGAAGTCCGGGTAGGTATCCGCAAAGTAGGTGTACTGCCCCGGCACCGCCACATAGTAGAAGCGGCCGCCGTACCCCTCCACCACGTCCCGCAGCCGGGCCAGCTGGTCCGCCATGGCCTCCGCCTGGGCGGTGATGGCGGCGGGGTCCGGGGTCTCATAGGGGTTGAAGCCCAGGAGCATCCCATCCGACGGGACCACCTCGTTCACCACCGGCCGGTGGAACAGGTGCAGGTCCGCCCAGGCGGAGAGCCTCAGCAGGGTGTTCCGTCCCGCCGCGTGGTCCTGGAGCACCGGCTCCACGCTGGCGGGGAAGGTGCCGTCCAGCACCGTCTCCACCGACAGCGCCTCCGGCTGGGCCAGCTTCCGGTTTTCATAGTAGGACCAGCCCTCCTTGGGCCGGAGGAGAGTGACCGCAAGGGCCAGGGCCAAAAACCCCAGAAAGCCCAGGATGATGAACCAGTCGGCCCACTTTTTTTCGCGCATTGTCAGCCCTCCTTAGGCCTTGTTTGAAAATTGGAAATGTGCCCAACGGCGAGGGATTTTTTCGCCAGACAAGGCGATTTGACGCAGCACAGCTTGTCGAAAAAGTCTTTTCGACAAGCTGACAGCACTTTTCAGAACGTCAAAACGTTCTGAAAAGTGGGGCAATCGCACGTGAAAGACAACCCTGACGGTTTTCTTTCACACTATCTTTCCCTCCGAAACCTTACAGTAAAAGGCTTTTTGACCGTCTGAGCAATCTTTGGTGTATTGCAAGGAAAATCAACGCAGTATGGCGGAAAAAGACCCGTTGTTTGGGCATGTTGACATTTTTCAAACAAGGCCTAGAACTGAAAGTAGATGAAGGGGTTGAAGGAGCCGGTGACCAGCTCCAGATAGGACAGGGCCAGCAGCCCCAGAGCCAGCACCCGGGGAGCCCACAGGGCAGCCGCCTGACCGGCGGTTCCCTGCCCCTCCAGCCGGGACTGGGCCCAGTGCTTTACCGGCAGAAAGGCGATGAGGGAGAGGACCCACTCCGGCCAGAACTCCAGCAGGTAGTAGAGAGCCTGCCCGTCCTGGGCCAGGCCGGTGGTCCGGCCGAACATGGCCCCCAGATAGGCCCAGGCCTGCCCCAGGTCCGCCGAGCGGAAGAGCACCCAGCTGAGGATAACGGCGAACATGGTATAGGCCCAGCGGATCAGGCCGGGCAGCTTCTCCAGGGCGTTTCCCCACAGAAATTTCTCCCCCAGCAGCAAAAGGCAGAACCACAGTCCCCACAGCACGAAGGTCCAGGCCGCCCCGTGCCAAAGGCCGGTGAGCAGCCACACCACCAGGATGTTGCGCATGTGCTTGAGCTTGGAGCACCGGTTGCCCCCCAGGGGGATATACACATAGTCCCGGAACCAGGTGGACAGGGAGATGTGCCACCGCCGCCAGAACTCGGTGACGGAGCGGGAGATGTAGGGGTAGTCAAAGTTCTCCAAAAACCGGAAGCCAAACATGTGCCCCAGGCCGATGGCCATATCCGAGTAGGCGGAGAAGTCGAAGTAGATCTGGAAGGTGTAGGCCAGGGCCCCCACCCAGGCAAGGCCCGGGTCCAAATTGCCCGCCGCCTGGTTGAACACTCCATCGGCGATCTGCCCCATGGAGTTGGCCAGCACCATTTTCTTGGCCAGGCCGAAGCAGAAGCGGGTGACCCCGGCGGCGAACTCCTCCCGGGACTCCTGCCGGTGGGCGATCTCCTCCATGACGGTGGTGTAGCGCACAATGGGGCCCGCCACTAGCTGGGGGAACAGGGCCACATACAAAGCCACGTTCAGGGGATTCTTCTGGGTGGGGGCGTCCCCCCGGTACACGTCAATGACGTAACTGAGCCCCTGGAAGGTGAAGAAGGAGATGCCGATGGGCAGGGTCACCTGGGGGATGGGGACGGCCAAGCCCAGATCGTGGATGGTCTGGGCCAGGAAACCGGCGTATTTGAACCAGCCCAGCAGCCCCAATCCCAACACCGCGGCAAAGAGCACCCCCAGCCGGGCCACCTTCCGGTCTGCCTGTCCGGCCAGCAGGCCGCCGGCATAGTTGACGGCGATGGACAGCACCATCAAAAGGGCCAGCTTACCGGCCCCCCACCAGTAGAAAAACAAGCTGGCCGCCAGCAGCACCAGGTTCCGCAGGCCCCGAAGCCGGGCGGGGATGAGGAAATACACCAGCAGCAGGGCGGGCAGAAAGCCCAGCAGAAAGACAAGACTGCTGAACACCATACATGCAGGACTCCTTTGTTGGAATGCAGAATCAACAGTAGTTTACTCTGATTCCCCGCCTGCGTCAAATCCTTCCTGTAGAATTAAGGAAAACGTAAGAAATGCCGCCCGATTCGGGCGGCATCGAGGCTGTCGAAAAAGTGGCAAGCCACTTTTTCGAGTTGGGCTGCACGAAATTTTCGCCTCGATTTCTTGCGAAATTGTCGGCAAAAATTTCGCGAGAAGTGTCATTTCCGAGGCACATGTCCTCGGAAATGACGGGATTTCATTTTATTCCGCCGTCTGCGGACGG
>CALWWF010000152.1 GCA_944385165.1 uncultured Oscillospiraceae bacterium | reverse complement strand
ATCGACACCCGCCCATACACTTTAAAAGGGCAGATGCCAGGTAGGCTTCTTAGTTCTTGCAGCGCTCCAGATACTCGCCGGTGCGGGTGTCGATCTTGATCTTGTCGCCGGGGTTGATGAACAGGGGAACCTTGATCTCAGCACCGGTCTCCAGGGTGGCGGGCTTGGTCACGTTGGTGGCGGTGTCGCCCTTGAAGCCGGGGTCAGTCTCGGTGACCTCCAGCTCCACAAAGTTGGGGGGCTCCACGCCGAAGACGCTGCCCTTGTAGGACATGACCTTGCAGGTCATATTCTCCTTCACAAAGCGGAAGGCGTCGCCCAGCATATCCTTGCTGATGGGGATCATGTCGTAGGTCTCCATGTCCATGAAGTAGTACAGGTCGCCGTCGTTGTAGCTGTACTCCATATCCTTGCGCTCGACATAGGCCTGCTCGAACTTAGCGGTGGGGTTAAAGGAGGTCTCGGTCACGCCGCCATTGATAATATCCTTCATCTTGGTACGGACAAAGGCGGCGCCCTTGCCGGGCTTCACGTGCTGGAACTCGACGACCTGCATGACCTTGCCGTCCATCTCGAAGGTCACGCCGTTGCGGAAATCACTGGCGGAAATCATTGCCATAGGAATCATCCTCCATTGTGTTTTAATGAACTAATTTATTTTACCCTTTTTTTGCCCGCTTGACAAGGGGTTTTGGGAAAATATGCGTAAAATCAGAGAACGATCAGGTTTTTCGGGGCCTGGGTCAGGTCCTCACAGCCCTGTTCGTCCAGCACCAGCACATCCTCGATGCGCACGCCGAACCGGCCGGGCAGGTAGATCCCCGGCTCGGCGGAGATCACCGTCCCCACCGGAAGCACATCCAGCCCGCTGGGGGAGGCGTTGGGGGCCTCGTGGATCTCCAGCCCCAGGGAGTGGCCGAAGCTGTGGGTGAAGAATTCCCCATAGCCCGCCTCCTCAATGACCCGGCGGGCCGCCTGGTCCAGCTCCCGGCCGGTGATCCCCGCCCGGGCGGCGGCGATACCCGCCTTCTGGGCCTCCAGGACAGTGGCGTAGACCCGCTCCATCTCCTCTGTGGGCTGTCCCACCGCCACAGGGCGGGTCATGTCGGAGCAGTAGCCGTCATAGATGCAGCCAAAGTCCATGGTGACGAACATCCCGCTCTCCAACACCGTCTCCCCCGGCACCGCGTGGGGCATGGAGCCGTTGGCTCCCGCGGCCACGATGGGGTCGAAGGACACCTTCCGCGCCCCCCGGCGGAGCATCTCGTACACCAGCCGGGCGGCCACCTCTTGCTCCGTCAGGCCGGGACGGATATAGTTCAAAATCTCCCCGAAGGCCGCGTCGGTGATCTTCTGGGCCTGGCGCATGGCGGAGAGCTCCTGGCTGTCCTTGGATACCCGCAGGCCGTTGAGCAGCCTCTGGGCGGGGATCAGCTGGCAGACGCCGGAAAAACTCTCCTGCCAGCGCCGGTGCTGCTCCACGCTCACCGCCCCGCTCTCAAAGCCCACCCGCTTCAAGCCGTGGGCCTGGATATAGTCCCTGGCCAGGGCCAGATGGCCCCGCTCCCGGGAGACCAGCGCCACCTCTGCGCCGGTCACCTGCTTTTGGGCCGCCTCGATGTAGCGGCCATCGGTGGAGTAATGAGTCCCGGTCTTGGTCACCAGGACGTACCCCTCCCCCTGGAATCCCACGGCATAGCGCTCGCCGGGCTCGCTGACAATCAGCATGGCGTCCAGATCGTACTCGGCCAGCTTGGCCGCGATCTGTTTCAGATGGTTCATCCCAATCTCCTCCGTTTCTTCGGCAAGATAGAAGTGACTGTGGCCGCCCCTGCCGGACAGTTGAAAATCATTTCGCCTTCGGCGAAAACCCAAAATTCCTATCTCCTATCTCAAATATTCCTGATAGACTCGCTTCATCTCCAAAGCGTCCTCCGCCTGGGTTCCCGCGCTTCTTCCCATTCGATGTCTCATCGCATGGGAGCCCTCTCTTTTTTCATGCTCGGCGGAAATAAATTCCGCCTGCGCCAAGATTTTTGCTTTGCAAAAATGCTTGTACGGCGCAAATGCGCCGCCCCATTTGCAAGGGGGCCCCCTGCGAAAGCGCCCGCCCCTTTACTGCAAAAAGCCTTGATAAATCCGCTTCATCTCCAGGGCATCCTCCGCCTGGGTACCGGCGCTTTCGCAGATGAAGGTGGGCGACCACCCCCGGCGGATCACTTGGGCGGCCAGAGGAGCCCAGTCCGGTCCGAAGCCCCCGTCGTCGGCGAAGGTGCGGTGGCACTTCTCGCCCCCCTTGGGGGTAAATTCGATGTGGGAGAAGTGGCTGTGGAAGCGGGCGGCCCGCTCCGCTCCCAGCACCTCCTCCACCCGGTCCAGTATCCGCCCGAAAACCTCTGGGCCGTCGTCCGCCCCCAGAGAGCGGGCATACAGGTGGCCGAAGTCGATGCAGGGGACCAGCCGCTCATCCAGAGTACACAGCTCCAGCACCTCATCCAGGTCCCCCAGCTGGTTGATCTTCCCCATGGTCTCCGGACACAGGGCGATGTGGGCAAATCCCGCCCCGTCGCAGGCCTGAATCACCTGGGGCAGGGTGTTCAGGGCGATCTCCTGGGCCTCCCGCCGGGTGCGCTTCATCAGGGCCCCGGAGTGGATGACCACCCGCCCCGCCCCCATCCAGTCCGCCGCCTGGCAGGCGGCGGTGATATAGCCGATGGTCTTCTCCACCGCCTCCGGGTCCGGGTTGGCCAGATTGATAAAGTAGGGGGCGTGGAGGGACAGGGAGACGCCCGCCGCCCGGGCCCGCTCCCCCAGGCTCCGGGCGGTCTCCTCCTTCACCCGGACCCCCTTGCCGCACTGGTACTCATAGCAGTCCAGCCCCAGCCCTGCAATCCACTCCGGCGCGTCCAGGGAGGACTTGTGGGTCTTGGAAAAGCTGTCCGAATTGCCTGCCGGGCCGAATTTCGCGTTCATGTTTTCTCTCCTCTTTTTCGGATGCCTGTCGTTCTCACGCCTCGCCACGCTCGCGGCCGGGTCGCTTTCCCTGTGACTCCGGGCACAAACATCCGGGCCTGCGGCCCTCCTTGGTTTGCACCCGTCGCTCCGGTCCAAGCTCCCCTGCTCACGGGCTCGGACGCTTATCGCTGCCCGCCGGGCCAAACCGAGCGCTCATAAAAACCTCCTTCTCCGGCCCAACAGCCGGAAGGGGGTCTCCGCCGCGTACCGCAGGTACCGGCCCGGGTTGCCCGCCAGCCGGATGGGTTCCACCAGGATCGGGGTCACCCCCGCCCGGTTGGCCCCCAGCACGTCGGTGAAAATCTGGTCCCCCACCATCACCGTCTCTGAGGGCTTCCGGCCCATGCGCTCCATGGCCCGGAGATAGCCTCCCCGCTT
Organism: uncultured Oscillospiraceae bacterium; assembly: GCA_944385165.1. Classification (GTDB taxonomy): domain Bacteria; phylum Bacillota; class Clostridia; order Oscillospirales; family Oscillospiraceae; genus Lawsonibacter. The sequence continues at coordinate 4,255 of CALWWF010000152.1, read as the reverse complement.
CGGCTTTCCAGAGTGCCCCTGGAACGGGACCCCCAGGGCCTGGGCGAGCTGCTGGGCCCGGCCGGGCTTGCGGCTGTTGGAGAGGATGAAAAGCTGGATGCCCTCCTGCTCCAAGGCCTGCTTCCAGGCCGTTACCTCCGGGCTGGGCTGGGTGACTTTGTAGGGGACCAGGGTGTTGTCCAGGTCCGCCAGTACCAGGGTGATCCCCCTGGCCCGAAGGACTTTCGGGTCCAGGGCGGTGACGGAGGGGTAGACCCCCCTTGGAATGGGTGAAAGGGACACTGAGTCTCCTCCTTTGGCGTTTCGTTCTAAGGAGCCTCTTCCCCGCATAAGGTGGAAGAGACAAGCCGGGAGGAACGCTGAAACCGTCCTTCCCGCTCTTTGCAGTATAGCACGGGAGAAAAATTTGGACAAGGGGGAAGCAGTCATGTCTATGGATTCCTTTATCGTAACCGTTTCGCCCGACCGTCTGCGGGAAATTCAGGACTTTGCGGTCACGCCCGCCTATCCGGTCTACCGCATGGGGAAGGGCCCCCATCTCTTCCGGGCCAGCGGAAGCATCCCGCCAAGAGGGGGGCTGATGTACCTGGACGGCCGGAACTTCGACGGATTTGGCCAAACCCCGCCCTTCTGCCAGGAGGTGATCCGGGAGTGTATGGCCCGGGGGCTCACCGGGGTGGTATGCGGCTTCGCCCCCGGATGCCTCCCGCCCCTGGAACAGGTGGTGCGGGAACTGGGCCAGCAGTGCTTCCGCCGCAGCTGGACCCTGGTGGTGCCGGAGCAGTACGGCCGCTGTTCCCCCCACGCTCTGGTGGCCATCTCCTCCGCCCTGTCCGGGGGCACCCTGGTCCAGCGGCTGCGGGAGGCCCAGGAGCGCTTTGGCCGGGACCGGGTGGTCCTGGAGCTTCAGCGGGTGGCGGAGGACTTCTTCCTCCCCTCTCCCAGCGGCAGCGGCACCCCCCTGACCCCGGAGGAGCTCCAGGAGCGCATCCAGCGCCTGAACCCCTCCATTTTCTTCTCCCACGAGCTGTGCGCCCGGTACTTCACCTATATGAGCCGGGAATCCGGGGCCCATTTCGTCCTCTTTGACGACGGGGCCACGCTGGGAAAAAAGCTGGAGGTGGCCCGAAGCCTGGACATCCGCACCGTGCTGGCCCGCTGGCCGGAGATCGCCGGGGCCGCCCAGGAGCTGGGCCTGCGCCGGGCTGCCGCCGGCCGGGGACTGCGGTAAAGGTAAGGTACCGCAACGAAAACAGCCGCCTGTCTCGCCAGGCGGCTGTTTGCTGTCAGGAAATGAATGGACTGGATTTAACCGGGCGGCCAGGTCATGTCACGGCCAGAGAGCACATGGAAGTGCAGATGCGGCACGCTTTGGCCCGCCTGCTCTCTCCCAAAGACTGCTTGCAGTCTTTGGGTTCCCGTTGCTTTCCAATGCTCGGGCGAACTGAATTCGCCCTCCGCCAAGGTTTTGCCTTCGGCAAAACGCTTGTGCGGCGCAAAAGCGCCGCCGCGCTGCGGCGGTTTCGGCGAGCAGGCTCTCCTTAGCCGGGAGGCCAGGTCATGTCACGACCGGCTAATACATGAAAATGTAAATGCGGCACAGACTGACCCGCCTGCTCGCCGATGTTGGACACCACCCGATAGCTTTCCAGCCCCAGCTCCTTGGTGACCTTGGAGATGACGGTGAACATGTGGGCCACTACGGCAGCGTTGTCCTCAGTGATCTCCGCCACCGAGGCGATGTGCATCTTGGGGATCACCAGGAAGTGGGTGGGCGCCTGGGGGTCGATGTCGTAAAAGGCGCAGCAGACCTCGTCCTCATAGGCCTTGTTGGAGGGGATCTTTCCCTCCGCAATGTTACAGAACAGACAATCGCTCATGCAGAAAACCTCCTTTCCAGGGCGGAAACCGCCGGAATGTTCCTCTCTATTGTAGCACGCTTTTTCCCGAAGCACAACCGCCCCAGCCCATCACTGCACATGGACGTGGTTGTTGATGTGCTTCATGCAGTAGCAGTAGTAGCCGTTGCACTTGGAGCAGTACCGAAACTCCATGTTGGGGTCATCCGCGTCGGTGATGCCGCACACAGCGCACTTATGGAGGTAGCCCTTGTGCTCTTTCACCTGCTTCTGGGCCTTTTTGAAGTTGATGGTCTGGGGCCGGGTGCGGTAGGCCGCCCGCTCCCCCGTGCGGCGGATGGTGCCCATGAGATCATCCCAGAAGAAGATGAAGTAGTTGAGGATGGCCACCACCGGCATCAGGGCGTAGGTCCACAGGCCCATTCTCAGATAGCTGAAAATGGAATAGGCGAAAATCGCCGCGTCCAGCCAGGCCAGCCACTTTACTTTCAAGGGCAAAATGCCGTACAGCATCACCATCATATCGGGGTACAGGGTGGCAAAGGAGAAAAACATGGACATATTTACATAGTACATGGACACCGATATATCCAGCAGGAAGCCCAGCACAATATTTAAAATTACGCCCAGGCCGTAGAATACGGTGAACCGGGCGGTCCCCCACTGCCGCTCCAGGGCGTTGCCAATGTAGTAATAAAACAGGGTCGTCAGCACAAACCAGAGAATAAAGCCGCTGCTCTCCGGCACGAAGATAAAGGTGACCAGCCGCCAGACCTGCCCCTGAAGGATCAGCCCAGGATCAAATCCAAAGGCCCAGGAGGCGTATCCCTGGGAAAACATATCCAGAAAATAGATCAGCACATTGCCGATCACGATAAATTTCATCAGATTGGGAATGCCGAAATTGGGGTGATTGTAGCAAAAGCGGTCCAGCCAACGGGAAATGGCTTTCATGGACAGCCCTCCTTTTTGCAGGTTTGATCGCAAAGACTTTAGATATTGTACCCGTTTCCGGTAAAAATGTCCATAACGAAAGTGTAAACATTTTTAAGGTCCGGCAAACGCGCCTCTTTTCCCAACAGGCGGATTGTGTTACAATAGCATCCACAAGCGCGGGCCGGGAAAGGGCCCTGGAATTTAATAGAGAGAGGAACTGCGTATGAGCATTGTAAGAGATAGGTCCCTGGCCCCCTCCGGCCATTTGAAGATCCAGTGGGTGCGGGATTTTATGCCCGCCCTCAGCGGCATCGAGGAGCGCTTTCGCAGGGAGAAACCCTTTGAGGGGCTGACCATCGCCGTCTCCGTCCACCTGGAGGCCAAGACCGCCAACCTGGGGCTGGTGCTCCGGGAGGGCGGGGCCAAAGTGTACCTCACCGGCTGCAACCCCCTGTCCACCCAGGATGACGTGGCCGCCGCCATGGCCGAGCTGGGGGTGGAGACCTTCGGCGTCCACGGGGTGGACATGCAGGGGTACGAGGACCTGCTGGTGGAGACCCTGAATTGCCGCCCCCACCTGATCGTGGACGACGGGGGCGACCTGATCAACCTGCTGGGGGGCAAGTGCGCCCCCTACGGGGATCGGCTGATCGGCGGCTGTGAGGAGACCACCACCGGCATCCACCGCCTCCACGCCCGGGAGCGGGCGGGCATTCTCCCCTGCCCCATGATGGCAGTGAACGACGCGAAGGCGAAACACTACTACGACAACAAGTACGGCACCGGCCAGTCCTCCTGGGACGCCATCATGCACACCACCAACCTGATGGTGGCGGGCAAAACTGTGGTGGTGGCCGGGTACGGCTGGTGCGGCAAGGGCATCGCCATGCGGGCCAAGGGCATGGGGGCGGACGTGATCGTCACCGAGGTGGACCCCTTCAAGGCTCTGGAGGCCACCATGGAGAATTTCCGGGTCATGCCCATGGACGAGGCGGCCAAATATGGCGACATCTTTGTCACCGCCACCGGCTGTAAGGACGTGATCGTGGAGCGCCACTTCCAGGTGATGAAACATAACGCCATTTTGTGCAACTCCGGCCACTTTGACTGCGAGGTGGAAGTGGACCGGCTGGCGGAGCTGGCGGTGGAGCGTTTCCCCCGCCGGGAGAACATCGAGGGCTTCCGCCTCCCCGACGGCCGCATCCTCAATGTGCTGGCGGAGGGCCGGCTGGTGAACCTGGCGGCGGGCAACGGCCACCCGGCGGAGATCATGGACATGTCCTTCGCCGTCCAGGCTCTGTCCCTGGAGTGGATGGCCAAGCACGCTGGGTCCCTGGAGAAGAAGGTCTACAAGGTCCCTGACGAGATCGACGACCAGATCGGCCGGGTGAAGCTGGCGGCTATGGGATTGTCCATCGACACCCTCACCGACGACCAGAAAGCCTACCTCTCCGGCTGGA
>CALWWF010000151.1 GCA_944385165.1 uncultured Oscillospiraceae bacterium | reverse complement strand
TGTTCATCGTGCTGAACACCAACAACTACAACGCCGCCGAGCATGAGCAGGCCATCGCCGAGGCCGTGGCCGCCTACCCCGACGCCAAGTGGCGTGTGGTCACCATCCACCAGGACATCTATGGCTCCGGCCTGGACCACTCTGACACCGACGGCATGATCCTGCGCACTCAGCTCACCCCCATCTTCGATGAGTACGACATCGACGTGGTGCTCCAGGGTCATGATCACACCTACAGCCGCTCCAAGATCCTCTACGGGGACGGCCAGACCCACGGCGCCTACCAGTTCCAGCTGGATGAGACCGGCCTGGACTACGACTGGGATCACGCCTATAACATCGCCACCGGCGAGCAGATCCCTCTGTACCCCGAGGACGGTGACACGGCGGGCCAGGCCCTCCAGTCCGCCTTCCAGCAGGACAACCTGTGCTACACCATCGAGGATGTGAGCGGCACCACCGTGGTCAATCCCCAGGGCACCCTGTATATGACCGCCAACTCCGCCTCCGGCTCCAAGTTCTATGAGCTGCTGGCCACCCAGCAGGACTACATCGCCGTGCGCAGCCAGAACTGGCTGCCCAGCTACTCCGTGATCGAGATGGACGAGGACTCCTTCTCCATCAACACCTATCAGATCACCGACGCCGGCGCCGTGGAGGCCATTGACCAGACTTTCACCATCGAGAAGCAGGAGAACGCCCCCGAGACTCCCGTGGAGTCCGTGGCCATGACCCGCGCCGACGCGGTGCAGGCCCTGTATGAGGACGCCGGTTCCCCCGCCGCCTCCGGCTCCGCTTTCTCCGACGTGGATGCCGGGGCCTCCTACGCCCCTGCCGTGGCCTGGGCCGCTGAGAACGACCTGGTGGCCGGCACCGGCGAGGACGCCTTCTCCCCCAACGCTCCGGTCACCCGGGAGCAGCTGGCTGTGATGCTCAGCCGGTACGCCGCTCTCCAGGGCCGCAGTCTGACGGAGAATGAAGCCGCTCTGAACGCCTGCAGCGATGCCTCTTCCGTATCCGCCTGGGCCCAGTCCAGCGTGGCGCAGGTTCTGAACGGCGGCCTGCTCACCGCTCAGAACGGCCAGTTCGCCCCCGGGGCCACCGCCACCACCGGCGAGCTCGCCGACGCGCTGGAGCAGCTGTAAGCCAACCTTCTTTATCATCCTTTCTTTGGACGCACCCCGGCGTCAGCCGGGGTGCGTCCGCCTTTCAAACTGCTATGAAATGAGGAAACACGGATGCACACGCTCAATCTGGACCCTAAGTCTCTCTTCAAGCGCTGGGGTCCCCCTATTCTCCTGCTGCTGGTCTTTCTGGCCTTTGTGATCTGGCTCAACCAGGTGGAGAAGACCCCCCTGGTCTCCCGGGAGGGACAGACCTTTGAAAAAGCGGTGGTCACTGAGATCTTACAGGACAACCTGATGCCCGACGGAAGCCGGGTGGGCGAGCAGCGGATCATGGTGCGAATGCTCACCGGCCCCAAGGAAGGGGAGGAACTGGAAACCACCAGCTCCTCCGGCTATCTCTTTGGGGCGGGCTGCACCGTGGGGATGCAGGTGGTGGTCATGCAGAGCATTGCCGGGGACACCGTCATCACCACCGTCTACACTCAGGACCGGGAGATGGTGATCTACATCTTCGCCGCCCTCTATCTGGTGGTACTGTGCCTGGTGGGCGGAAAGCAGGGACTCAAGGGAGCCCTGGGGCTGGTCTTCACCTTCCTGTGCATCCTGTTTGTCTATCTACCCCTGGTGTACCGGGGCCACTCCCCCTTCTGGGTAGCGGTGTTCGTGTGCATCATCACCACCCTGGTGACCATGTACCTCATCGGCGGCCCCACCAAGAAGACGCTGGTGGCCACCGGCGGCACCATCGCCGGGGTGGTCATCGCCGGGCTGTCCGCCACCTTGTTCAGCATTGCCTCCGGCATCTCCGGCTGGAACGTGTCCGACATTGAGAGCCTGCTCACCTTGTGGAACGTCAGCGGCATCCAGGTGGGAGGCCTGCTGTTCTCCGGACTGCTCATCTCCAGCCTGGGGGCGGTGATGGACGTGGCCATGTCCATCGGCAGCGCCATCGGGGAGATCCACGCCCAGAACCCCTCTATCTCCCGGAAAGACCTGTTTAAAGCGGGGATGCATGTGGGCCGGGACATGATGGGCACCGACAGCAACACCCTGATCCTGGCCTTCGCCGGGGGCAGCATCAGCATGCTGGTGCTGGATTACGCCTACGACCTGCCCTATCAGCAGATCATCAACTCCAACAACATCGGCATCGCCATCATGCAGGGGCTCTCCGGCAGCTTCGGCATCGTGCTGGCGGTCCCGGTCACTGTTTTGCTGGCGGTACTCCTCTACACCCACGAGCCCGCCCCCGCCCAGCCTGCCGGTGCGCCCCAGGACGCGCTGCCAAAGGAATAAAAATCTGCCCCGGCCCAATGGCCGGGGTTTTTTTCTGGGCCGCCGCTGTACAGCGAAAGCATCCCACAAGTATCCAGCCCGTAAGATCTTCCGTTGAAGATTTTCCCGTTTGGGGCTATACTAATATCAGGTTTTATCCCCTGATTGGAAAGGAGAAATGTACTTTGCCAGGACGCAACCGGGGAAAATATTGGTCGGCCTCTCTGCTCAAGCGGAGGGGCTGGACCAACGAGCTGATCCGGGAGCTTCTCCCGGAGCCGCGCTATCTCCCCTCCGACGGGCGCTCCATCCGGGTCTGGAACAAGGAGGACGTGCGCCGGGCGGAGGGCAGCCCGCAGTTTTCCAAACGAGGCGCGGATACAGACTCTTCCGGCGGTCCCTCCAAGGCCGCCGCCATTCCGAAACGTGCCTGTGCCGCCCTCTCCCGGGCCTGGGACGGGGCGGAAAAAGACAGCTCTGCGCCCTGGCTTCTGGCCGGGCACTATCACAGGGCCATTCTCGCCCGGCTCTCTGCGGCGGCAAAGCTCCGCGGCCTGCGCACCTCCCAGACCACGGCCTGGCTGAGTGAGTTTTTGGCCTTGGAGCAGCGGTGCGACAGCCGCCGGCTGCCGGAGATTTTCAAGCACTTCCTAAAAACCGGAGGCTGGCTGGGGGAACACCCCGACCACCCCCTCACCGGGCAGCTGTGCGCCCGTTACCCCCAGGTGCTGCTGGCAGCCTCTAAGCAGGTGCTGGCGGATTTCAGCAGCTTACAGCCGGAGGCGGACCTGGACCGTCTTCTGACGGCCAAGGGCTTTCCGGCGGCCCAGCTGCTCCGGGAGGGCCTCGGCGCCGTGTGGTCGGTGTGGTATGTGCCCCAGGCCATCCGCACCAGCCTGTCCCTGCTCATCGCCCTGAACCCCAAGGACGAGTATCCAGAGGCCCGGGCCATGCGCCGCCGCTTCGTGGTACACCTGGGCGGCACCAACACCGGCAAGACCTACGCCGGGTTTCAGCGCCTGATCCAGGCGAAAACAGGGGTCTATCTAGCCCCTCTGCGGCTGTTGGCCCTGGAGGCCCAGGAGACCCTTCTGGACGCCGGGGTGGATTGCAGCCTCTCCACCGGCGAGGAGGAGGATCTCCGGGAGGAGGACACCCACATGGCCGCCACGGCGGAGAAGCTGTCTTTGGAGCGGCGCTACGACGTGGCGGTGATCGACGAGTGTCAGATGATCGCGGATTCCCAGCGGGGCTACGCCTGGACCCGGGCGATTTTGGGGGTGCTGGCCCCGGAGGTCCATCTGTGCGCCGCGCCGGAGGCGAAAAACCTGCTTCTGCGGCTGATCGAGAGCTGCGGGGACAGCTATGAAGTGGTGGAACACCAGCGGACCACGCCGCTGATCTGTATGTCTCACCCGGTGGACTATCAGCGGGTCCAGCCCGGGGACGCCCTGATCACTTTCTCTAAGATCGGGGTGCTCAGCGTGGCGGAGGACCTGCGGCAGAGCGGGAAAGAGCCAGCCATCATCTACGGGGCGCTGCCTTACTCTACCCGCCGCAAGCAGATGGAGGGGTTTCTGAACGGGGAGATGGAGTATATCGTCTCCACCGACGCCATCGGGATGGGGCTGAACCTCCCTATCCGGCGAATCATCTTTTTGGACACCGAGAAGTTCGACGGCGTGGAGCGCCGCCCACTGAAGCCGGAGGAGATCCGCCAGATCGCCGGGCGAGCCGGCCGGTTCGGCATGTATCCCAAGGGCTATGTGGGCGCTACCCAAAACCTGGAGCTGATCCGGGCGGGGCTGGAGGCCGTGATCCCGCCCCTCCAGTACGCTGTGGTGGGCTTCTCCGACCTGGTGCTCCAGGTGGATTTCGACTTGCTGGAGGTCCTGACCGAGTGGAATAAAATGCCCACGGTGGAGCCCTACCGCAAGCTGGACATCTCCCGCTATATTTCCATTATCTCCAAGATGCGGGAGATGGGCCTTCTCCTCTCTAAGGAACAGGAGCTGCGGGCGGCCAACATCCCCTTTGACGAGACAGAGGATGCCCTGCGGGAGCTGTTTTTCCAGTTTTTGACCGCCTGGCAGCGGGGGGAGCCCATCCAGCAGCCCGGCTTGCCGGAGGGGGAGCCCACCCTGCCGGAGCTGGAGCTGTACTACCGGAAACTGGACCTGTATTTCTCCTTTGCCAAGGCTTTTCAGTGCCCGGTGGATGAGGAGAAACTCTATGACAGCCGGGAGCGGGTAGCCGACGAGATCAATGAGATCCTGCTCCACCGGCTTCGTAGCAACATCCGCTTCTGCGACCACTGCGGAAAGGCCCTGCCGCTGCACCACCGGGGGCGGCTGTGTGACGCCTGCTACCAGCGGGAGCGCAGATGCACAGCCGCCGGGAATGGGCACGCACACATGCGGAGAGGACGCCCCTCCCCATAGCGGCGCTGGGGGTGCGCAGCTTTGAAAAAGCCCGCCGGCTCAGGCCAGCGGGCTTCTCGATTGTGCAAACAGGGCGGTCCTTTCTGACCGCCCTGTTCTGTCTCCTTTATCCTGCCTCCGGCTTGCGCAGGCGCTGTTCTGCCTCCAGGCACTGTTCGTAGTGCTCGATCTTCTGGTTCAGCCGGTCCAGGGTGGCCTGCATGTCCGCCATACGCTCCACCAACTGCTCCCGCTGCTCGATCAAAATAGCCTTTCTTGCATCCGCTGTGTCCTCCCCCTGGCGGAAGAGGGCCACATACTCGATCAGCGCCTCGATCTGCACCCCGGCCTTCCGCATACATTTCATCATCTCGATCCAGCCGCAAGATTCCGCGTCATAGTCCCGGATCCCGCTTTTGCTCCGCGGCACCGGGGGGATCAGGCCGATGCGCTCATAGTAGCGCAGGGTGTCTGGGGAGATACCGTATTTTTGACTCACTTCCGCAATGGTCATGGAAAAGACCTCCTCTATCTGGTCTGCGGGCTGGACGCTCCGCTGTGTTTTTCTTTATCCTACTCCCTGGAGCCGGCTCCATGTCAAGGGAAATTTTTGGCGGCACTCTGAACGCCCATCCTTTTCGGGAAGGTTTCGTCCCATTTCTCTCTTTCCTTTCGTCTCAAAATCGTGTATGATAGAGATGGGGCCGGCGGGCCGTCCCCCTGGGCCCCGCTGTCCCGTTTGTCCATTTCCATTGAAGGAGGCTGATTCCATGGAAACTGCCAACGTACATAACAAGCTGATTTTGGCCGTGGTCCAAGAGGACGACTACGACACCACGGTAAGCGAGCTGAATCAGAACGGATTTTTTGTCACCATGCTCAGCTCTACCGGCGGATTTTGGAAGAAGAAAAACTTTACGATCATGCTGGGCGTAGAGGAGTCCCGGACCGGCACGGCTTTGGAAATCTTGAAGCGCTGCGCCGGCAAGCGGAAGCATACGGTGTACTCCAGTATGGCTATGCCCACCGCCAGCCAGTACGCCGCCGCGATGCCCTCCATCCCTATGAACATGGAGTTTGGCGGCGTGACCGTCTTCGTCTTGGATCTGGAGCGGCTGGAAAAATACTAATCTTCTTGGTTATCTGCCCCCAAAGACTCCCTGCCTTTGGGGGATTTTTTATTTTTCTCCCGATTCTTTACAAAACTTTTATGTCCATTCTTTTCTTTTTGAGAGGACTTCTGCCATTTGTTATGCTATAATAAGTAAGTAATTATAGGTATGATAAGTATATATTTATAAAAGGAGGCGGAACGGATGACGGGCGTATTGCTGTTGACGGGCTGTGTGATCTTACTTTGTACTTTGATGGGGCGGTTTTTGGATAAATTGGCCGTTCCATCTCTTCTGATCTTCATTGCCCTGGGAATGTTGTTTGGAGAAAACGGCCTGCTGCGCATTCCTTTTGACAATTACGACGCCGCTGACGTGATCTGTTCCACCAGTCTGATCTTTATCATGTTTTACGGCGGATTCGGCACCAACCTAAAGACCGCCCGGCCTGTGGTGGTCCAGTCGGTGGTGCTGTCCACTCTGGGCGTGGCGGGCACTGCCGGAGCGGTGGCGGTCTTCGCCCACTTTGCCTTGTCCCTGCCCTGGCTGGAGAGCTTCCTCATCGGTTCGGTAATCTCCTCCACTGACGCGGCCTCCGTGTTTAACATCCTGCGCTCCAAAAAGCTGGCCCTGAAATATCACACCGACTCCCTTTTAGAGATCGAGTCCGGCTCCAACGATCCCATCTCCTATATGCTCACCACTGTGACAGTGGGCATCATGGGAGGCGAGCATGTGTTTATCCCTCTTCTGCTGGTTCAGCAGATCTCACTGGGTGTGATTTGCGGGTTGCTGCTGGGCAAGGCGGCCATCTGGTGTCTGCGCCAGGGGCTGCTCTCCTCGGAACAGAGTCAGACCATCTTTCTCTTCTCTGTGGTCATCCTCTCCTACGCCCTCCCCTCCGCTCTGGGTGGAAACGGCTATTTAAGCTCCTATCTGTGCGGCATCTACATGGGCAGCACCAAACTGCCCCAGAAGCGCAGCCTGGTCCACTTCTTCGACGTGGTCACCGATGTGGCCCAGGTGCTCATCTTCTTCCTGCTGGGTCTGCTGGTCACGCCGCTGGAGCTGCCTGCGGTTTTGCTCCCGGCCCTGGCGGTCATGGTATTTCTCACCTTTGTGGCCCGGCCGCTGGTGGTCTCTGTACTTCTGCTCCCCTTCCGTCCCTCTCTGGGGCAGGTGGGTGTGGTCTCCTGGGCGGGCCTGCGGGGCGTGGCCTCCATCGTGTTCGCCATTCTGGCGGTGCTGGAAGGGGTGGAAATGCGCTATAACCTCTTCAATCTGGTGTTCTGCATTGTGCTGCTGTCCATCTCCTTCCAGGGCACGCTGCTGCCCAAGGTATCCGCCGCGCTGTCCATGATCGACCACACCGCCGACGTAAGCAAGACCTTTAACGATTATCAGGAGGAAAGCGACATCGATTTTATCAAGGTCCACGTGGACAAAAACCACCCTTGGAGCGGTATGTCCCTGAAAGAGCTCCCCCTCCCCGCCGACCTGCTGGTAGTCATGATCGCCCGCAAAGAGGAGACCATTGTCCCCAACGGCAACACAGTTTTACAGCCCGGCGACCTGATGGTGCTGGCCGCTCGTGCCTTTGAGGACCGGGAAAACCTGTCTCTTCAGGAGATCGTGATTGAGAAGAGCCACAAGTGGCTGGGGTACTCCCTGCGTCAGATCCCCACCCGCCCCAACTCCCTGATCGTGATGATCAAACGGGGGAACGAGACCATCATTCCCGGCGGCGGCACCATCCTCCAGGTAGGAGACGTGCTGGTGGTTGCCCAGTCCAATTCCGTCCCCGCCGTTTCCGCCTCCTGACCCTAGCGCGCCGCTCTCCCCGGAAACCCGCCTGACCGCGGGGCTCCGGGGAATTTTTTGTGCAAATTGCGCCCTTTTATTGGGGGATTTTTTCGCATTTTTGGATTGCGAAATGGGAGCGCTTGATGTATCTTAATTAATGCTCTTTCGTGTAAAGTTTTTGTGAAAGACATACCTGCTGCGCTCCTCCGCCGCCTGCTTTCAGGCCGTCCCGGACAGGGCGCAGACCGTTTTGGAAAGGAAGGATTGGGAATGTTCCGTACCAAGGCGCGCCACCAGCTGGATATGTGCCATGGCTCCCTGGCAGACAAGATCCTGATGTTCGCCCTGCCGCTGATGGCCTCCAGTATGCTCCAGCTTCTGTTCAACGCCGCCGACGTCATTGTGGTGGGCCGGTTCTCCGGCAAGGAATCCCTGGCCGCTGTGGGCTCCACCACCTCTCTGATCAACCTGCTCATCGCCCTGTTTGTAGGCCTGTCCGTGGGGGCCAACGTGGTGGTGGCCCGCAACCTGGGCGGCCAGCGCCCCAAGATCGTCAGCCGGGCCGTCCATACTGCGGTCCTGACCGCTCTTGTGTGCGGCGTGATTCTGGGGATCTTTGGGTTTGTGATGGCACACCAGCTTCTGGTCTGGATGTCCTCTCCCCCGGACGTGATCAATCTTTCCACCATCTATCTGCGCATCTACTTTCTGGGAATGCCCGCCACCCTGGCCTATAACTTCGGCGCGGCGATCCTCCGCGCCCAGGGGGACACCAAGCGGCCCCTGTACTACCTCATCGTGGCGGGCATCGTCAACGTGGTTTTGAACCTGTTCACGGTCCTGGTGCTCCACATGGATGTGGCCGGCGTGGCCTCCGCCACTACCATCTCCCAGTACATCTCCGCCGGGCTGGTGCTCCGCTGTCTGACAAAGGAGGAGAGCGCCATCCGGCTGGACCCGAAGAAGCTGAAAATCGATAAGGTCATCCTGGGACAAATTTTGTCCATCGGCCTGCCCGCCGGCTTCCAGGGCATCGTGTTCTCTCTGTCCAATGTCCTCATTCAGTCCTCCATCAATTCTTTCGGCTCCACGGTGGTGGCCGGGTCCGCCGCCTCCAACAACATTGAAAACTTCGTCTATCAGGCCATGAACGCCTTCTATCAGACCAACCTCACCTTCACCGGCCAGAACTACGGCGCCGGTGAATGCAAGCGGGTGGACAAGACGCTTCTCTATTGCCAGGCCTTTGTGATCATCACCGGACTGGTGCTGGGCAACCTGGCCTTTCTCTTCGGACATACCCTGGTAAGCATCTATAACTCCGACGAGGCGGTCATCCAGCAGGGGATCATCCGCCTGGGCTACATCTGCCGCACCTACGCCTTGGGCGGCATCATGGACACCATGGTGGGCAGCCTCCGGGGACTGGGCTACTCGGTGGTCCCCATGCTGGTCTCGCTGGTAGGCGCCTGCGGCTTCCGCATCGTGTGGATCTTCACCATCTTCCAGATGGACCGCACCCCGGAAAACCTGTACATCTCCTACCCCATTTCCTGGGCCATCACCGGGGCAATACATGTTCTGTATTTTCTGTATGTCCGCAAGAAAGCGTTCGCTCTGGTGCGCGCCAACTCCCATGTGGAGTCGGAGGGCCGTCACCCCACTGCCAAGGCATGATGTTCCGTCTTTGATCACGCCGTAAAACACAGGAATTTCCGCAGGAACACGCCGCTTACGGACGCAGTATGCTTCCATACCGTCAGTTCTATTCCCGCCAATTCTGTCCTCTGTATGCCATGAGGCACAAAATGCCAGCGGCGGCCGAACCAACCGGTTCGGCCGCCGACTTTTTTCGTTTGATTGCTTTTATTCCACTTATTCCACCGACTGTTCATCCCAGAGCACGATCTCCTCCCGCTCCAGAGAGGGCTGCACCTGGATGATCCGCTGGTTGGAGGACCCCCGGAACCGCAGCCCCAGGTTTTTCAGGGCGATGACAAAGGGTCCGTCCACCAACACGTCCAGCTGCTCCAGCAGCGCCCGGCTGTGCTCCCCCACCTCTCCGGCGGCCAGCTCCTCAAAGAGGTAACCGGTGTAGCACCAGACGTCTTTCTCCGGGAAGCGCTTCCGCACCTGGCACGCCAGGTTCAGCACCGCCGCCTGATTCTTGGGGTGGAAGGGTTCGCCACCCAGAAGGGACAGGCCCTTGATATAGGGCTTCTCCATGGCCTGGAGCACCGTCCCCACCGACTCCTGGGTGAAGGGCTGGCCGTAGGCAAAGTCCCAGGCCTCCGGGTTGAAGCATTCTGGGCAGGCGTGAGTACAGCCGGAGACAAAGACGGAGACCCGAATGCCGGGACCGTTGGCCACGTCGATGGGGCGGATGTCAGCGTAGTTCATGGAAAACCTCCGGTTTTCAGAGTGGAGAGTAAAGAGTGAAGAGTGGAGAGATTTCCACATCTTCACTCTCAACTCTTCACTCTCAAATTACAGGTGCAGTACCCGCGCCTTGATCTCCTTGGTCTTGCCTACGTTCCAGTAGTTCTCGCCCAAGTAGCCGCAGGTGCGGCGGGTGACGTTCATCTTGTTCTGGTCCTTGTTGTGGCACACCGGACACTCCCACTGGAAGTCGTCGTTGATCATGATCTCCCCGTCGTAGCCGCACACCTGGCAGTAGTCGCTTTTGGTGTTGAACTCGGCGTACTGGATGTTGTCATAGATGAACCGGACGACCTCCTTCAGAGCCTCCAGATTGTGGCGCATGTTGGGAATCTCCACATAGGAGATACACCCACCGGTGGAGATCTTCTGGAACTGGCTCTCGAAGGTGAACTTGTGGAAGGCGTCGATGTGCTCCCGCACGTCTACATGGTAGCTGTTGGTGTAGTAGCCCTTGTCGGTGACGTCGGGAATGGTGCCGAAGCGCTCCTTGTCGATGCGGGCGAAGCGGTAGCACAGGCTCTCCGCCGGGGTGCCGTAGAGGGCAAAGCCGATGTTGGTCTCCTTCTTCCAGGTATCGCAGGCGGCGCGCAGGCGGTTCATCACCTTCAGGGCGAACTCCCGGCCCTCCGGCTCGGTGTGGGAGCAGCCCCGCATGAGTTTGGTCACCTCGTACAGGCCGATATAGCCCAGGGAGATGGAGGAGTAGCCGCCGTACAGCAGGGGGGCGATGGGGGCCCCCTTGGGCAGCCGAGCGATGGCGCCGTACTGCCAGTGGATGGGGCTGGAGTCGGAGCGCACGTTCTTCAGGGCGTTGTGGCGGCACATGAGGGCCTCGAAGCACAGCTGGAGCCGCTCGTCCAGCAGCTTCCAGAACTTCTCGTCGTCCCCACGGGCCAAAATGCCGATCTGGGGCAGGTTCAGGGAGACCACCCCCTGGTTGAAGCGGCCCTCGAACTTATAGTTCCCGTTCTCATCCTTCCAGGGGGCCAGGAAGGAGCGGCAGCCCATGGGGGAGAACACGTTGCCCTCGTAGTTCTCCCGCATCTTCTTGGCGGAGATGTAGTCGGGGTACATCCGCTTGGCGGAGCACTTCACCGCCAGCTCGGTGATATAGTCGTACTTGCCGCCCTTCAGGCAGTTGTGCTCGTCCAGCACATACACCAGTTTGGGGAAGGCGGGGGTGATATACACGCCCTTCTCGTTCTTGATGCCCTCCAGCCGCTGGCGGAGCACCTCCTCTACGATCATGGCGTTCTCCTCCAGGTAGGGGTCATCCTCCCGCAGGTTCAGGAAGAGGGTCACGAAGGGGGACTGGCCGTTGGTGGTCATGAGGGTGTTGATCTGGTACTGGATGGTCTGGACCCCGCTTTTCAGCTCGTCCTTCAGGCGGTCCTCCACCAGACGGTCCACTGTGGCTGCGTCCACCTGGCCGGCACACTCATAGGAGATGTGCTTGCGGAACTTCTCCCGGCTGCGGCGCAGGTACTTGCCCAGGTGGCTCAGGTCCACGCTCTGGCCCCCGTACTGGTTGGAGGCCACGCAGGCGATGATCTGTGTCATGACGGTGCAGGCCACCTGGAAGCTCTTGGGAGACTCAATGAGCTTGCCGTTCATGACGGTGCCGTTGTCCAGCATATCCCCGATGTTGATGAGACAGCAGTTGAAGATGGGCTGGATGAAGTAGTCCGCGTCGTGGAAGTGGATGGCCCCCTCGTCGTGGGCCTTGGAGATATACTCCGGCAGGAGGATGCGGCGGGTCAGGTCCCGGCTCACCTCGCCGGCGATGTAATCCCGCTGGGTGGCGGCGATCATGGTGTTCTTGTTGGAGTTCTCCTCGGCCAGCTCCTTGTTCTCGTTGCGCAGCAGGGAGAGGATGGACTCGTCGGTGGTGTTGGCCTTACGCACCAGCGCCCGGTTGTAGCGGTAGATGATATAAGTCTTTGCCAGGTGGAATTTATTCTCCGCCACCAGGCCCTGCTCCACCAGGTCCTGGATGTCCTCCACCAACATGCGGGGGCGCTTGAGGGATTCAATGTGGTCGATGATGGCGTCGATGCGGTCCTGGGGCAGCCGGTCCTCCTCCGGCACCTCGGCGTTGGCCTTTCCAATGGCAATGGCGATCTTACTGCGGTCATAATCCACGATGGACCCATCGCGTTTGATCACTTTCATGGGCACTTCTCCTCCTAAAGAATCTCATCAAAAAACCGGGGAAGCCCCGGCGTTATTGGCAGGGCTTGATTATAACACAGCCTGATTGGCTTGTCCATGGTATTTATCCACTATATCTTGTGTTTATCTTCGTACAACTTTTTCAGGCAATACTAGATGTATTTTCCACCGTTCCACCTCTCCGCGCCTGCCAACCCCTTGGCGTCAGGCCTTTTGGTGTAGGTTTGTCAAACATATTGGACGGCGAACTGGGAAGGAGTGCAGTAGTTTAAGGGCCTCATAGGGAAGTTGTTAGAGCGGCGGTTGTGGACAGCGAGCTGTCTGGCGAAGTCATCCAAGGAGTAAAAACTGTGGTAGGAATAGAAGCGTTTTTGATCCTCGCGGTGACTTCGCTCCACTTTACCGTTGTGGCGAGGCGTGTAGGGGCGAATCAGCTTGTGGCGGATACCCAGTTTGGCGGCAGTAGTCTCAAACAGAGTAGGGAGATCTCGCTTGC
>CALWWF010000150.1 GCA_944385165.1 uncultured Oscillospiraceae bacterium | reverse complement strand
CCCCCGCAGCAGAGGAAACCCGGTATGCAGAACCTGCCGGGGCCGGTTCCGGACCGGGCCCCGCTGAGAAACAGAAGGAGCGTATCATGCAGAAACGATGGACCGCGTTGGCGCTGGCGGCGCTGATGCTGCTGACAGCCTCCTGCGCCCGGCACAGCCCGTCGGAGAGTTCTTCCGACTCCTCCCAGGGCAAGGTCTGGCCGGTGCCGGAGCAGTCTCTGAACCAGGAGGAGCCGGAGCCGGTGAAGGAGCCGCCCAAGTGGGAGGAGGGCCGCACCCTGGAGGACCTGCCCGACGATTACGGCGGCCTGGAGCTGCCCGTCCAGGGGGCCACCGGGTACGCCCCGGTGGAGCTGGCCCTGTGGGCCGAGCCCGGCGACCGGGACGCCGCCGCCCAGGCGGTGGAGGACTGGGAGAAGGCCCAGGAGGAAAAAAAGCGCCTGGAAGAGGAACAGAAACGTCTGGAGGAGGAGCGCAAACGGCTGGAGGAGGCGCAGGCTGCCCAGCAGCAGGCCCAGGCCCAGCAGACCCCGGCGGAGGAGACCCCCCAGCCGGACGCCTCCTCCGGGGAGACGGCCGCCGGGCCGGAGGGGGATTCCTCCGCCCAGACCCAGCCGGACCAGTCGGGACAGGCCCCGGCGGAGGGGGAGACCCCGCCCGCCGAGACCCCGGCGGAGCCGGAACAGCCCGCCCCCCAGCCGGAGACCCCCGCGGAGCCGGCGGCTCCCCCCGCGGAGACGCAGACGCCCCCCGCCCCCGAGACCCCGGAGGAGGAAGAGGAGGAGCCCCCCACCCTCACCGACGGGGCCCTGGCCCTGCTGAAGCCGGGGACCGCCTTCACAGTGCTGGAGGAGCAGGGGGAGTGGTGGCGCATCGCCGTGACGGCGGACTGCTTCACCGACGAGGAGCAGACGGCCACCCACACCCAGGAGACCACCGGCTGGGTGGAGCACCGCTACTGCTTCATCAACCTGCCCGACGTGGTGCCCTCCATCATCTATGACGCCACCAACAGCTACTCCTCCCACTTCGTCTCCTGCGGCAAGGACATCCCGGAGGTCACCGGAGAGGCCTTCTACCCCAGCAGGACCTATAACCAGCGGCTGGAGAAGATGGAGTTTATGATGCCGGTGCTCTACTCCATGGCCCACCGGCTGTGCGCCGCCCAGCAGGCCGCCCTAGCCGAGGGCAACAGCCTGATCCTCTACGAGGGCTACCGCCCCCACTCGGTGCAGACCAAGGTGCTCAGCTCCCTGTCCGCCCTGGCCCGCCAGGACCCGGAGGTGAAGGAGGGAGTGAGCGGCAAGCCCTGGAGCATCTCCTGGTTCATCTCCGGGGGCTACTCCAACCACCAGCGGGGCTACGCGGTGGACGTGGGCCTGGCCAAGGTGCTGGAGACCAAGGAGTACACCACCGGCGGCTGCCGCTATGTGCGGGTGTGGAACTTCGAGCGCTATGAGATGCCCACCCCCATCCACGAGCTGAGCCAGGCGGCGGCCACCTACACCGGCCCGGTGACCATCCACTCCACCACCGCCTGGAAAAACGCGGAGATGACCCAGGCCATGGCCTCCAACGAGCCCGCCCTGGGTCTCCAGCGGTACTGCACCGGGGCGGACCTCACCCCCCTGGCCTCGGAGTGGTGGCACTTCAACGACCTGACCGCCCGCAGCCAGGTGCTGGACCACCAGGGGATCGGGGACTTCCTCATCTCCTCCGTCCGCAGCGCCGCCCCCGGCTGACGGGAGCTGAAATCAACGGAGCCCTCGCCTGTCCTGGGACAGGCGGGGGCTCCTTTTCTCTGGGCCGCACCTCCCGGCGGGGGAGCGCATAGGATGGGAAAAAATCAGGAGGTAAGCCCTATGCCTATCATCTATCTCTCCCCCTCCACCCAGGAGAACAACTACTACGTCAACGGCGGCACCGAGGAGCAGTACATGAACCTGCTGGCGGACAAAATGGTCCCCTATCTGGACGCCTCGGGCATTCGGTATGTGCGCAACACCCCGGACATGACCGCCGCCTCCTCCATCGCCGCCTCCAACGCGGGGAATTTCGATCTGCACCTGGCCCTCCACTCCAACGCCGCCCCCGAGGGGCGGTACGGCCAGGTCCGGGGGATCATCGTCTTCTACTACCCCACCAGCCAGCCCGGCCAGCGGGCCTCCACCATCATCGCCAACAATTTAAAGGCCATCTACCCCCTGCCCAACCTGGTGCGGGCCCAGGGGACCACCTCCATCGGGGAGGTGCGCCGGGTCCGGGCCCCCGCCGCCTTCCTGGAGCTGGGCTACCACGACAACCTGGAGGACGCGGAGTGGATCAAAGGCAACCTGGACGCGGTGGCCCGGAACCTGGTCATGTCCCTCACCGACTTCTTCGACATCCCCTTCTTCACCCCGGGGCCCAGCCGTCCGGGCCGGGTGGATGTGGAGTGGGGGGTGCTGAACATCCGCTCCCGGCCCGACCTGAGCGCCTCTATCCTGGCCCAGGCCCCGGACGGGGCCCCCCTCACCATTTTGAACGAGTCCGGCGGCTGGTACCTGGTGAACTACCAGGGCACCATCGGCTACGCCAAGGACGACTTCGTCACCCTGGCGTAAGGGGGCGGCGGTGGTCATCCATGTGGTGCAGCCGGGGGACACCCTTTACACCCTGGCCCAGCAGTACCGGGTCCCCATGGCCCGCCTGCTGGCAGACAACCGCCTCCCTGACCCCTCCCGCCTGGTGGTGGGGCAGGCGCTGGTGATCCAGTTTCCCAAGGAGACGCTCACCCTCCGGCCCGGGGAGTCCCTGGCCCAGGCGGCCCGGCGGGGCGGGATCTCCCTTCGGCAGCTTTTGCGGAACAACCCCCAGCTGGAGGGGGGCGCAAATCCCATCCCCGGCCAGACGCTGGTCCTCTCCTTCCAGCAGGAGAAGGAGGGGACCCTGGCGGTTGGGGGATACGCCTACCCGGAGATCGACGCCGCCCTGCTCCGGGAGACCCTCCCCTTCCTCACCACCCTGGCCCCCTTCACCTACGGCATCACGCCCCAGGGCGGGCTCATCCTCCTGGACGACCAGGCCCTCATCGACGCCGCCAAGTCTATGGGGGTGCGCCCGCTGCTCCACCTGTCCACCCTCACCCAGGAGGGCACCTTCTCCAATGAGCTGGCCCACACCGTCCTCACCGACGGGGCGGTGCAGAACCGGCTGCTGGCCCAACTGCTGGGGACCATCCGGCAAAAGGGCTACCGGGGGCTGGACGTGGACTTTGAGTTCGTCTACCCCGAGGACGCCCAGGCCTACGCCGCTTTCCTCGCGCGCCTGCGGGCGGTCCTGTCCCGCCGGGGCCTACCGGTCTTCGTGGCCCTGGCCCCCAAGACCTCTTCCACCCAGCGGGGCGAACTGTACGAGGGTCACGACTACCGCCTTCTTGGTGAGGCGGCGGACTTTGTGTTCCTGATGACCTATGAGTGGGGCTATACCTACGGCCCGCCCATGGCGGTGGCCCCCCTGCGCAACGTAGAGCTGGTGGTGGAGTACGCCCTCACCGAGATCCCGGCGGAGAAGATCTGGATGGGCATCCCCAACTACGGCTACGACTGGACCCTCCCCTTCCGCCAGGGGAGCCGGGCCCGGTCCATCTCTAACCAGGAGGCCGTCACCCTGGCCGCCCGGTACAACACTTCCATCCGCTTTGACCAGGCGGCCCAGTCCCCCTGGTTCCGGTATGTGGATGAGCAGGGCCGGGAGCACGAGGTGTGGTTTGAGGACGCCAGGAGCATCCGGGCCAAGCTGGAGCTGGCCCACTCCAACGGCCTATACGGGGTGGGGTACTGGAATCTCATGCGCCCCTTCCCCCAGAACTGGGCGGTGCTGAACAGCTTATATGAAATCCCCCGGGGAGACTAGATTTTTCCCTCCGTTTGGAGTACAATGCTGTGTGCATGCCGGCCGCCTGCCTCTGGCCGGCAAAACTGGAAGATACAAAGGAGAAACGCCCCATGTCCATTGAAGTTGGAATCAAGGGCCGCGCCGAAGACGTGGTCCGGGAAGAAAATACCGCCCAGGCGGTGGGCTCCGGCACCCTGCCGGTGTTCGCCACCCCCGCCATGACCGCCCTGATGGAGAAGGCCGCCTGGACCTCTCTGGCCCCCTATTTGGCCGAAGGGGAGAGCACCGTCGGCACCAAGCTGGAGATCACCCACGACTCCGCCTCCCCCGTGGGCATGAAGGTCTGGGCGGAGAGCGAGGTCACCCAGGTGGACCGCAAGCGCATCGTGCTGAAGGTGGCCGCCTACGACGAGAAGGGCCTCATCGGCCAGGGGACCCACGAGCGCTTCATCGTCACCAACGACCGCTTTGTGGCCAAGGCCAACGGGAAACTGGAGGGCTGAGGGATGTCTATTGCGCGTGTTCGGGAGTATTTCCGCACTCTGGGCCGGGAGGGCGACATCCTGGAGTTCCCCGTCTCCAGCGCCACGGTAGAGCTGGCGGCCCAGGCGGTGGGGGTGATCCCCGCCCGCATCGCCAAGACCCTGTCCTTCCTGGTGGACGGCGGCTGCGTGCTCATTGTGGCCGCGGGGGACGCCAAGATCGACAACCCCAAGTACAAGGCCATGTTCCACACCAAGGCCAAGATGCTCACCCCGGAGCAGGCCCAGGAGATGACCGGCCACGCGGTGGGGGGCGTGTGCCCCTTCGCCAACCCCGAAGGGGTCAAGACCTACCTGGACATCTCCCTGCAGCGGTTTGATACCGTATTTCCCGCCGCCGGCAGCTCCAACTCCGCCATTGAGCTCACCTGTGACGAGCTTGCGGAGTACTCCCACAGCCTGGGGTGGATCGACGTGTGCAAGGGATGGCAGGAGGAGGCCTGACCCCGCTTTGGCAGATACCCATATAAAATACAGCGGCCCGCCGGTTTCTCGGCGGGCCGCTGTTCTGTTCTCTGTTTCTTTTCTCTTCCAGTTATCCCGGCGCTGTGCTGCGGACGCTGGAGACGACAAAATCGCCGATCCCCTGGTTTTCCAGCACCTGGCTTCGGGTGGACAGGTCATTGAAGTGCCACCACTCAGAGGCCAAGGGGGTCAGCTCCGCGTCGGTACAGTACCGCTGCAGCCCCAGGGCGGGCTCATTTGCCGCCATAGCGGTGGACAGCTCCGCGTTTTTCCAGGCAGTGGTGGAGTTGATGGCCACCGGGGCCGTATAGGTGGCCGCCGCACGGCTCAGCTCGTGGATGGGGGTGGGCATCTCATAGCGCTCATAGTTCCACACCCGCACGTAGCGGTACCCGCCGGCGGTGTACTCCTTGGTCTCGGTCACCTTGGCCAGGCCCATATCCACCGCATATCCCCGCTGGTGGTTGGAGTAGCCCCCAGAGATAAACCAGGAGATGCGCCAGGGCGCGCCAGTCACCGCCTCTTTGACCTCCTCATCTGTACGGGTCATGGCAGACAGAGAGTTCAGTACCTTGGTCTGCACCGCGTGGGGCCGGTAGCCCTCGTACAAGATCAGGCTGTTGCCCTCGGCCAGGGCGCTCTGCTGGGCTGCGCACAGCTTGAAGGCCATGGAGTAGAGCACAGGCATCATAAACTCCATTTTGTCCAGGCGCTGGTTATAGGTCTTGCTGGGATAGAAGGCCTCGCCGGTGACTTCGGGAATCCTCTTTCCGCAGGTGACAAAGTGGGAGGAGTAGCTGTTGGTG
>CALWWF010000149.1 GCA_944385165.1 uncultured Oscillospiraceae bacterium | reverse complement strand
GCCGCTGATCCCAGGACTGGCGGAAGGTGGTGGGCTGCTCGTCGTAGATGACCGCCTTGTCGCAGTAGCCGATGCGGCGGCCCTTCAGGGCGCAGCTGACGGAGAACTCGATGTCCTCGGTGAGCAGATGGAAGGGCCAGCCCCCGTTCTCCCGGATCACGTCGGCGGCGATGAGGAAGCCGGTGCCGGAGACGTGGCAGTTGGTGCCCAGCAGCATCCGGGGGAAGTTGAGGAAGCGGGCCTCCCGCAAAAACCAGATGGCGTAGCCGGCGGAGATCCAGTTGGCCCCGAAGTTCCGGGAGTTGCGGTAGCAGGTAATGGCTCCGTAGCCCCCCTGGTCAAAGACCTTGTTCATCTCCAGCACGAAGTTGGGGTCCACCAGGTTGTCCGCGTCGAAGATCAGATAGGCGTCGTACTTGTTCCGGCCCTCGTGGGCCAGGGTGCGGAAGAGATAGTCCAGGGCGTAGCCCTTGCCCTTCTTGGACTGGTTGAAGCGCTCATAGACGATGGCCCCCGCCCGGCGGGCCACCTGGGCGGTGTCGTCGGTGCAGTTGTCCGCCACCACATATACGTCCAGATACCCGGCGGGGTAGTTTTGTTTCTTTAAACATTGGATCAGTTCCCCGATGACCCCTGCCTCGTTCCGGGCGGAGATGACGGCGGCGTAGCGGTGGAACCGGGCGGCCTCCGGCTGCTTCCAGTGCCGGTGCTTCACCAGCCCCAAAAGCAGATAAACCAGCTGATAAAAATAGGCCGCGGTGAACAGAACAGCTAGGAATAGGTTGAAAGCCTCAACCAATCGAATCATATTCATTGCAATCACCTTTAACGTTTTATCAATCTCTCTTACTGCGGTTGAAGTGATCCAGCGGTGTCCCGCTGCGTGGAACTATCATAGCACGCTTTTGAAATATTACAAGATTATTTCCTAACTCTTAATGGAAAGTTAAGAATTTATTCATAATTTTCCGCTCCATAGGGGCCAAATTTGCGGTATATTTCAGGTTTCTGAACCGAAACTTGTGCGTTTTGCCAGTCGGCCCGGTTTTCCGGCTTCACAAATCCTTGCGCTGGATTTAATATTTCTGTAACATCTTGAAGAAAATGTGAAGTCCAGTTCCTCTCCCCCGCCGGCAGAGGGGCGGGCGGCGGATCTTTGGGCAAAAAAGAAGCGGCCCCACGGGCCGCTCCCAAAATGACCGATCAAATAAACTGATTTTGTTCCCCGTCGTAGCGGTAGTCCAGCGCCGCGAGCTTCTCCTCCAGCGCCGCCCGGTCCACCCCCTCGCTCTGGCACAGCTCGTCCAGGTCGGGATACTGGTCCCGCAGCCGGGCGTTGACCACGCTCAACAGGATCGCAGGGTCCTGAGGCAGCATAGTGCTCCCCCCTTTCTTCACATACAATTCCATTGTCTCCCCCTCCGGTTCTCAGAGCCCCAGGTGATAGATGCGGTTGGCGTTGTCAAAGAACACCGCCTCCCAGCGCTCCTCCGGGACGATGCGCTGGATGTAGCCGATATACTCCCCCAGGTTGACGATGGGCCAGTCGGTGCCGTACATCACCCGGTCCCAGCACCCCAGGTAATGGAGCCAGGTGCGCAGCAAGTCCGCGTACCCCGCCCGCTCCCGGAAGTACGCGTCCAGGTCCACCCGCCCCTCCAGCAGGCCGGACAGGTCGGTGGACACGTTGCGGTTTTTCTCCAGCACCGCCGCCGCCTCCTGGAGGAAGGGATTGCCGAAGTGGCACATGACAAACTGGGTGCGCCGGTGGTCCGCCGCCGCCTCGTCCAGGGCCAGGGGGTGGCTGTACTTTAAATAGGCCCGGGAGTAGGCGGTCAGCCCCATGTGCACCGCCACCGGCTTGTCGTACTGTTCCGCCAGGCGGTAGAGGGGCTCGTAAATGGGGTCGGTGAGCCAGATCTTGTTGTAGCCCGGGTAGAGCTTGATGCCGCAGCACTCCTCCCGCTTCAGGTGCTCCTCCACCTGGTCGGGCAGGTCCTCCGGGATGGTCTCCCCCCGGCCCAGGACCAAACTGTCCAGCCCCACGCAGTAGTGGAATAGGTCCTTGGGGTAGCGGTGGAAGCCCACCTCCAGGCTGCGGTTGCCCATGACCACCCCGTGGACCATGCTCAGCTCCCCATAGACCTTCCGCAGATGGTCCACCGAGTTCTCGTGGCCCACCGCCCGGGCCATGGCGTCGGTCCCCGGCTCCGGGGGGAACAGGTGCAGGTGTGCGTCGATGATCTTCATAGCTGCGGCTCCTTTCTGGTGCTGAACTGATTATACCCCGACCGGCCGCCGCTGGCAAGCCGGGGACGGCGCGCCCGGCCTACAACAGATGGGCGTACCCGCGGGCGAAGGAGATAAAGTTTGCAATCCCGCTCCAGAGATAGGCCTGCTTTAAATAGCCAAAGCGGATCTGATAGCGGGCGCCGCTGCGGAAGTGAAAGACCTTCAGCCCCGCCTGCTGTTTGGGGGACAGGGTCATCCGCATCAGGTTTTCCGGGCAGAAGCAGGCTCCCGCCCCCTGGGCGCACAGCGCCAGCAGGGTCTCCATATTGCTGGACTCCACTTTGGCAAAGGGGGCAATCCCGGCCTTGGCCAGCATCTGGGCGGCGAGACGCCCGGCGATGTCCCGCCGCTGGTTCAGAAGGAAGGGGCACTCCCGCAGCGGCGTTAGATCCCCCTGTTCCACGGCGGCGCCCAGTTCCCCGCCCGCCTCCCCGGCGACGGCCTCCCAGAGCCCCCCGGCAAGGAGCAGGACCACCTCCTCCTCGTAGAAGTCCACAAGCTCCATCCCGGGGACCGCCTCCGGGAAGTTTGCGATGGCAAGGTCGATTTCTCCCCGGCTCAGGCGCTCCTGGAGGGCGTCGTTGGGCCCCTCCGACAGCTGAATGGAGATCTTGGGATACTGCCGCTGAAACGGCGCGATCAAAAGGGGCATGACCGCATGGCTTCTGGTGGTGGAGACCCCGATCCGCAGCACCC
The DNA here is from genome assembly GCA_944385165.1 of uncultured Oscillospiraceae bacterium. Lineage (GTDB taxonomy): Bacteria > Bacillota > Clostridia > Oscillospirales > Oscillospiraceae > Lawsonibacter. The sequence goes on along the minus strand of CALWWF010000149.1, from coordinate 3,069 downwards.
CCGCCTGGGCGTCGGCCAGATCGCAGAACTCCCGGTCCATGGCCTCCAAATTCCGCTGGATCTCCTGGGCGTACCGGAGAAAGACCCGCCCGGCATAGGTCAGCTCCAAGGGGACCCGGCGCAGGAGCAGCCGGCTGCCCAGCTCCTGCTCCATGCCCGCGATGTGGGCGCTGAGCGCCTGCTGGGTGATATGCAGGCGCTCAGCCGCCCGGGTGAAGCTCTGCTCCTGCGCCAGCGTGATGAAGTATTCCATAGATGAGAGATTCATCGCCGCGCCTCCTTGGATCAGATTACAAATTATACTTGTATTCTATACGAATATAACTCGTTTTACAAGTATTGATTTCCCTGATATACTTTCGGTGCGGACGGGGGAACAGCCTCCCGCCTTAAGAATGGAGGGATCATTATGGATCTTGCATCCCTGTTTGGCCTTCAGGGCACGCTGTTTGCCATGATGCTGGTGGGGGCGTGGCTGAAAAAACGGGGGACCATTGACGAGACCGGCAAGCAGTGCCTGACCGACCTGTGCGTCAACGTCATCATCCCCTGCAACATTTTCAAGTCCTGCCTCATTGAGTTCAACACCGGTATCTTCCGCTCCTGCAGCCTGCTGCTGCTGTCGGCGGTGCTTTTACAGCTGATCTGCCTGCTGCTGAACCGGCGGATCTTCAACCGCTATGAACCACAGCGGAAAAAGGTCCTTCAGTACTGTACCATCGTCCCCATGAGCGGCTTCCTGGGCAACCCCATCGCGGAGGGGATCTACAGCGAGATCGGGGTCCTGTACACCTCCATCTTTCTGATCCCCATGCGGGTGGTGATGTGGTCGGTGGGGACCACCTATTTCGTGGCAGGGGAGAAAATGGACCGGAAAAAAGTCGTCAAAAACATCTTGACCCATCCCTGCCTGCTGGCCGTTTACCTGGGGCTTCTGGCCCTGATCACCCAGGTCAAGCTGCCCTTTGTCGTCACTCAAACCGTCCAATATATCGGCTCCTGCAACTCCGCCATGACCATGTTCCTGGTGGGGACCATCCTGGCCGACGTAAAGCTCTCCAGCATCCCTAACCTGCACACGTTTCTGTTCAGCGTGTTCCGCCTGGGGGTCCTGCCGGCGCTTGCATGGGGGATCGGCTTGGCGCTGGGGCTGGACCCGGTCTCTCTCGGCGTCAGCGTGCTGATGACCGGAATGCCCGCCGGGGCCACCGCGGCCATCTTTGCGGCCCGGTACCACAGCGACTGCGTGTTTGCCACGCAATGCGTGGTGATGACCACCCTCCTGTCGATGTGCCCCTGTGGTCCTATGCGGTCTGTTAACTGGGCCAACGCGCTTCCCCGGTTGCATTTTCCGCCGGGAACGGGTATAATAAAACTCCACAAATCCCTCATCAGGAGGTACGGCCCATGGCAAACCCATTTGAATTTGCATTTTCCTCCCAGCCGGAGGACCAGTCCGCCCCCCAGGAGCCCGCGGAAGCGCCCCAGGAGCGGGAGGAGGAGAAGAAACCCCCGGAGGACCTGTTTTATTGGCTCAACGCCCTGACCACCGCCCTGGTGTGCCTGGTGATCCTGTTCACCTTCTTCGGCCGCCTCACCCGGGTGGACGGGGAGTCTATGACCAACACCCTGCAACACGGCCAGCTGCTGCTGGTGCAGTCCCTGGGCTACACCCCGGAGCAGGGGGACATCGTGGTGCTGAACAAGACCACCGCGGACCATCTGGGGGGCGTGGCCATCGTCAAGCGGGTCATCGCCACCGGCGGGCAGACGGTAGACATCGACTACGACACCAACTCCGTGTATGTGGACGGGGTGAAGCTCCGCGAGGACTATATCAAAGAGCCCATGCGGGACATGCGGGGGGACCCCCTGTATGGCCAGACCCACTTTGAGGTGCCGGAGGGCTCCATCTTCGTCATGGGGGACAACCGCAACGACTCCGACGACAGCCGGGACGCCCGCATCGGCACCATCGACGAGGACTATCTCCTGGGCAAGGCGGTGTTCTCCGTCTTCCCCTTCTCCACCTTCGGTCCCCTCACCCACGGCGCACCCTGATGCAAAGGGCCGTTCCCTGCCGGGAACGGCCCTTTTTCTGCCCTATTCCAGCTCCCGCAGCAGGGACTTGGCTCCGTAGCGCAGGCAGCGCTGGAGCCGCCGCTCCCCCCGCTTGATGGTGCGGGAGACGGTGGACTTGTCCACCCCCAGCTTCTCCCCGATCTCCCGCATGTTGTACCCCTGTCCGTAGTAGAGCAGCAGGGCGGTGCGCTGCTTTTCAGTCACGTCCTCCCGCAGGGCCCGGATCAGGTTCCGCTTCAGGCGGCTCATCTCCTCCCCGTTGTCCTGGGCCATGGTACGGGTGTACACCTGCATGTCCGCAGCGTAGGCCCGTCCCTTTCTATAGCGTGTATTTGGCATTGCGCCGGTACCCCCTTTCATAGTATCGCTCAGTCAAAACGGCCAGCTCCCGGGCCTCCCGCAGCATGATCGTGAGCATGTGGATGCGCACCTCCAGCTCCTCCCGCCGCTGCTCTTCCTCCGTCTCCTTTAAAGCCGCCTGGAGCTGGCGGATGCGGCCGTCCAGGGCCTTGGCGTGGGCCCGGTACTCCACCGATAGTTCCAGCAGTGTCATGATCCTCTCGTCTCCTTTCCTCCGCTCCGGCGCTTCCGGCGGGCGCACCGGCTGCATACCAGCTGGCCCCGCCGCCGGACCATCCGGTCCTCCCGGTACTGCTCCTCCCCGCACAGGGGGCACACCGCCGCCGGAGGCGCCAGCTGCACATCCCGCAGGGGCGGGAGCAGAAGAAAGCTCACCTTCCGTTTCGTGTCTCCTCACCTCCTGCCGCCGAAAAATTTTTTGAAAAAATTTTAAAAAGCCGTTGACAAGGCATCCCTTGTCTGGTAAAATAACACCTGCTGTTGGACAGCACTCTTGATGCGCTGGTGTAGCTCAGCCGGTAGAGCAGCTGATTTGTAATCAGCAGGTCGGGGGTTCGAATCCGTCCACCAGCTCCACAATTTTATATGGAGGAGTTCCCGAGTGGCCAAAGGGGGCAGACTGTAAAT
>CALWWF010000148.1 GCA_944385165.1 uncultured Oscillospiraceae bacterium | reverse complement strand
TGCCCATGCCCACGCCGATGTCGGCGGACTTGATGGAGGGGGCGTCGTTGACGCCGTCGCCGGTCATGGCGGTGATGCAGCCCCGCTTCTTCCAGGCGTTGACGATGCGCACCTTGTGCTCCGGCTGGACCCGGGCGTAGACACTGTAGTGGTCGATGGTCTTGTCCAGCTCCTCGTCGCTGATCTGGTTGAGCTGGGCGCCGGTGATGGCCTGGTCGTCATGCTCCAGGATGCCCAGCTGCTTGGCGATGGCCACGGCGGTGTCCCGGTGGTCGCCGGTGATCATCACCGCGCGGATGCCGGCGGTCTTACACTCGGCGATGGCGTCCCGCACCTCGGGACGGATGGGGTCGATCATGCCGGCCAGACCCAGGAAGGTCAAATCGTGCTCCAGGGCCGCAGGGGACTGGTCCTGAGGCATGGCGTCGTAGGTGCGCTGGGCGGCGGCCAGGACCCGGAGAGCCTGGTCGGCCATGGCCTTATTCTGGGCCAGGATCTCCGCCTTGGCCTTCTCATCCAGGGGGAGGATCTGGCCGTCCTTCTCATAGTAGGTGCAGCGCTTAAGCAGCTCGTCGGGAGCGCCCTTGGTGTACTGCACGAACTGATCGCCCACCTTGTGGATGGTGGACATCATCTTCCGGCCGGAGTCGAAGGGGGCCTCGCCCACGCGGGGGGTCTCCTTCTCCAGCTCGGGCTTGAGCAGCCCCTCCTTGGTGGCCCAGTTCACCAGGGCGCACTCGGTGGGCTCGCCCACCGCGTTGCCCGTCTCGTCAGGGGCGGCGTCGGAGCACAGGGACATGGCCCGGGCGGTCTTTTGAACGTCGCCGAAGGAGTCCACCACGGTCATCTTGTTCTGGGTCAGGGTGCCGGTCTTATCCGAGCAGATGACCTGGGCGCAGCCAAGGGTCTCCACGGCGGTGAGCCGGCGGATGACCGCGTTGCGCTTGGACATGTTGGTCACGCCGATGGACAGCACGATGGTGACCACGGCGGCCAGGCCCTCGGGGATGGCTGCCACCGCCAGGGAGACGGCGACCATGAAGGTGCTGATGATGGTATCCAGGTGGAAGTCCCCCGCCCGCAGCAGGCTGAACAGGAAGATGAATACGCAGATGCCCAGCACCAGGACGCTGAGGATCTTGCTCAACTGGCCCAGCTTGCGCTGGAGGGGGGTCTGGCCCTCCTGGGCCTGGGCCAAGGCGTCGGCGATCTTGCCCATCTCCGTGTCCATGCCGGTGGAGCACACCACGGCCCGGCCGCGGCCATAGACTACCGTGCTGCCCATGTAGAGCATACAGTGCCGGTCACCCAGGGGGACCTCCTCGTCGGAGACGATGGCGGCCACATCCTTCTCCACCGGCACGCTCTCGCCGGTGAGGGCGGCCTCCTCCGCCTTGATGCTGACGCTCTCCAGGATGCGGCAGTCGGCGGGGACCGCGTCGCCCGCTTCCAGGATCACAATGTCGCCGGGAACCAGAACGTCGCTGTGCAGCAGGGACATCTTCCCATCCCGCAGCACCTTGCTGGTGGCGGCGGTCATCTCCTGAAGGGCCTCGATGGCCTTCTCCGCCTTGCTCTCCTGGTACACACCCAGGACCGCGTTGATGAGCACCACGATGAGGATGATGAACACATCCGCAAAGCTCTCGCCGGAGTAGGCGGCCGTGATGCCGGAGACGGCGGCGGCCACCAGAAGGATGATGATCATGGGATCGCACAGCTGCTGGAGAAAACGCTGGAGCAGGGTGACCTTTTTCCCCTCCGCCAGCTTGTTGGGTCCATACTTGGTGAGCCGATCTCCGGCCTCTTTATGGGAGAGGCCGGATTCTGAGGTGTTCAGCTCTTCCAGGACCCGTTCCGGGGTTTCCTGGTAAAAGTTCATAGCGTCGCGTCCTTTCGTTTCGTGTGAGGGGAAAGCCAGCCGGCCTTGACCGGAGAGCGCTGTTTAAGACGGCGGTTTCCCGCAAAAAAAGTAGGAACTCTCCGACAGATCCAACATCCGCCCCTGGGGAGAAGGCCCTACCCTTTTATTTATTTAATATTATACGCGATCAGTCCAAAATTGCAAGCAGTTTTGCAAAAAGGCTGCGTTAAGGCTTTGCAAAGAAAATAAAAATTTTCGTGGGCGGCGGGCAAATACTAGGGAAAAGCGCCAATAAATCAGTGGATTTTTTGATTATGCATGAAATGGAGCCAGAAAAAAACTTCACGCCGGAGCGTTTTTCGCTCCGGCGTGAAGGCGGCGTGTCAAACAAGAAGATGGGATAGGAGAGTCTGGACCTCCCCCAGGCTGCCGCAGCGGCGGAAGAGGAGGGATTCCAGCTCCGGGTCAGGGGGGATCATGTCCGGGACCATAATCACCGGCATCCCAGCCCCGTGGGCGGAGCGGATGCCATTGGGGGAGTCCTCAATGGCCAGGGTGTGCGCCGGGTCGGCGCCTAGGGCCTGGCAGGCCAGGCGGTAGATCTCCGGGTCCGGCTTGCTGTGGGTCACCTGGTCCCCGGTGATGATGGCGGAGAAAAAGGGGCCCAGGCCGGTCAGCTCCATCCGGCGCTGTGTCCGCTCCCGGCCGGTGGAGGTAGCCAGGGCAGTGGGGATGTGCCGCTGCTGAAGGAAGGTGAGCAGTTCCCGCACCCCCGGCTTCATGGGGACCCCGTCCCGCTCCACCCGGGCCTGGGTGCAGGCGGAGCACAGCTTCATAAACGTCTCCTTGGGGAACTCCTCCCCAAACAGCTCCACCAGCTTGCGGAAAATGTCCGTCCGGTTCCGGCCTACGAACTCCAGGTAGGCGTCCCCCACCTGGGGCCAGCCCATCTCCCGGCTGACGGCCACCCAGCTGCGCTGGTTGAGGCGCTCGGTGTTAAAGAGCACCCCGTCTACGTCAAATACGACCCCCTGCAGTTCCAGCTTGCTCATACTTTCCCAATGTCGGTGCGGAAGTGCATGTCCTGGAAGGAGATGGGCTTGCAGGCGGCGTAGGCCTTCTGGATGGCGTCCTCCAGATTCTCGCCCACGGCGGTCACGCCCAGGACCCGGCCGCCGGCGGTGAGGACCCGGCCGTCCTCCCCGATCTTGGTCCCGGCGTGGAACACGGTGGCCAGTTTCCCGGCCTCCTCCAGGCCGGAGATGGGGTAGCCGCTCTGGTACTTCACCGGGTAGCCGCCGGAGGCCAGCACGATGCAGCAGGCCGCCCCCGGCTTCCACTGGATCTCGATCTGGTCCAGGGTGCCGTCCACGCAGGCCTGGAAGATGTCCATCAGGTCGGTGTCCAGCATGGACAGGATGGGCTGGGTCTCCGGGTCGCCGAAGCGGGCGTTGTACTCCACCACCTTGGGGC